>NZ_JAYGIG010000027.1:0-43246 GCF_034932105.1 Leptothoe sp. PORK10 BA2
GTCCCTGCTGTGAAGTTAGGAATTTTGGAGGCAGGGATATCTTGGTCGCAGTTATTTTCTATTCGATATGCTGTCTAGCCCACTGAAGCCAAGTGTTTCAAGGCACCCAGTCGACGGAACCAGTGCCGTTATGGAGTAAAGAAGCTAAATGTACAAAGAATTGTAGCAGAGCTTGAAAAGGCAGACTCCTTCTCATCACCAATTGGTGAGTATTTAATTACAACTACAGAATCAAGAGATACTAAAATTCAAGATTTTATTCGTATTTTGAATGATGAACGTAAGTCGGAAAACAAATTCACAGTCCATGTAGTTTTTTGGGAGGATCTTTGTAGCGATTTAGCACATCCAGATAATCATGATTTGCTCAAGAAGTATTATTCAGAATGGGAACAAATCTTTGCAGATCGCCAAGGAGAGAAAGCTGCACCAACTCGATATCTTCTCACTTTAGATATCCAGCAAGACTGTAAATTGCTTCAAGAACTTCTTGAGCATAACAAGCAAAGTTACTTGTCTGAGAAGTGGCAATCATGCTTAAAAGAAAACCGTGGTGTATGGCAAGATATACCATCTAAAACACTTCTAACTCAGAGTATTAATAGCGAACTAATGCAGTACATTCAGGACTTTTATGAAAAACTAGATAGTATCGAAGAGAAATGCAGGGATTTACTTGCATTGAAAGCAAGGGTTCACCCCTTTGAAGCAAAACCTAAATATGGAAATGGGATTCTCTGCTTTAATACTATACATCCACCTGCTTGGGCTGAAAAATACGTTACAGAGAAAGATACAACAGTACTCCTTAACAGTAAAAAAATAAATGCTATAAAATTGAATGGTTTGAAGGAAGCAGTTCAGATAGCCCTAGACTCTGGTGATCAAATAGTTGACCAATTAATTTCAGGGTGAGGTTTCTCATTGGCGTAGGCTAAAACTTCACGGCAGCAAACGGTCGAAAGCCACTTTTGATATGGCAAAAGCTATCTACCGCCGCTGCGCTTTGCCGTTAGATGTCTCGATAGGGAAACAAGTGCCTAAAGATAAGAAACCAGATATGGATGCGCTACTTTTTGTAGACACAAATATTCTTCTTGACTTTTACCGCATCCGAAAATCAGATATAAGCATGAAATATCTTGAACAGTTGGAAGCTTGCAAAAAACGATTAATAATTGGCTCTCAAATTGAAATGGAATATAAGAAGAATAGACAAAAAGTTATTATTGAGTCTCTGACACAGTTTTCAACTCCTGATTGGGGTAAACTATCTACGCCTGCTCTAGTTGCTGGACTTCAGGCATCAAAGATGATTGAGAAAAAGCGCAAGGAAATTACAGATCAATTTAAAATAGTCAATACAAAAATTCAGAAAATTCTAACCAATCCATCACAAAATGATCCCGTATATCATTCTCTACAAAGATTATTCAAGAGTAATTCTCCCTACAACTTAAATCGTGAATCGAAAAAACGTTTTAAAATCCGTCGTTTAGCACGTAAAAGATTTTGTTTAGGATATCCTCCTCGGAAATCTAATGATACTTCTATTGGGGATGCTGTTAATTGGGAGTGGATTGTTCAATGTGCCATTGATAGTGGTAAAGATATCGTAGTTGTTACCAGAGATAGCGATTATGGTGTCATCTATAACGATCAGTCATATCTAAATGATTGGCTGACGCAAGAGTTCAAACAAAGGGTCAGTCAGCGTCGCAAAATTTTTCTTACACACAAACTATCTGTTGGCCTGAAAATCGTTCATGCATCAGTTACAGAAGAAATGGAGAAAGCGGAGCAACAGCTAATCGAGAGTCAGAATATCTCGGATGATTTTCATCAAAAGAACCTTGGAGAGTTCACAGATTAAGTACAACATCTAAACAACGCCCATGCACGTCGACCGCCGAAAGTTGGTCGGTTATTAGGCAAAAGCCATCCGCAGCGAGTTAAGCAGAACGTTCGGCTGCCTCCGAAGCGAGAGGGATCGAAAAGAGGGATATCGGCTCAGGCGCAATCGCCCCCATCGCAGAAGCTAAGGCCCATTCGGTGCGCCCCAACTGCCACTGTCCCAAAAGTAGTTTTAACCGTATAAGTTGAGTCCTGAAAAGCCCAGGCTAATTGCCATCGCCCATCAGCGTTAGGATGATGGCTCATGAGTTGCGATCGCAAATAGCATAGCTTCCCTTACCGCAACTCGCCCAAGACCCGAGAGTGCTCGGTGGGTTAGCGGGGTCTACCAACTCGCAAAGGTTAAGTTCTGTAAGGGGTTGACCTTTGCCACAGTATCCATAGAAATCGGCAGATCGCTCGAGGTAAGTGGCGAAGGGGGATCGTGTATTGCTGGGGTGGAAAGTTGCAAACTGACCAGTCAGCGCTTTGCGATCTCAGCAGCCCCACCCCAAAGGTGCCCGCGAACGATACGTTGGAGCGGATCAAAGAATCGGCTAAAATCAAAAAGAGTCGGCAAAGTCGCTCAACTTCTCCGTTCGACCGCTGAGTTATCGGTGGGAGCGAAATCAAAAAGGCAACGTTGAGACTTAATTCTTAAGTAGCTGTCAGAGAATTCTTTATTTTATCTAGACTCGAAGGATAACTTAATTATGAACCGGATAGATAAGCGCAAACTTGAACGCTACGAAATGGTTGTCTACATATCACTGTTGTTGCTTGCAGTGGTTTTAGGATTTGTTGGCAATGGTATTAATCAAGAAGTGATAAAAGCTATAACCATAAATCTAGCTTCGGAACTCTTAGCAGTTGGCATATTATTCTTTTTCATTAACAGAATGTTTTTATTGGGTGATAGTGACGATCTGCCTCGTAAGCTACTAGATGTTTTAACAAGAGATAATAGTCCTCTTATTATGAAATTTGATTTGTTTAAAAGTGAGCTTTATGCTCGAATCCAGCAAATGAGTAAACAGATCGGAGAAGAGGTTAATACAAAGCTTGACTTGGATAGCAATGAACTTTATAGCTTTCATGGGTTACTAGGTAAAAGAAGAGGAATGACCTTTCAAAACTTCAGAGTTTCTAGAGATGCTGATTGCGAGAACACTAATGCAGTGTCATTCCTGTGGGCTGACACTTTTTACGGAAATTCAGTAAACGCAAAAGTGATTAGCAAGGAAGTTGAGCCATTCTTGAGGATTGAATTTCAATCTTTTGAACCTAGCTTGGGGTGCAATATTGCTGTTCGCTCACAAGATCAAAGGGCGATTGAGCTGAGAGGTCAAGAGTTGAATTACCTCTGTTTTTATGCAAGAATTCCACAGGAAGCTTTGCAGAGTCCAGATTTATTGCAGGATGTTGGGATAGCTATTCGACTTGTTAATGGCAAATGCCAGCATTGGGATTATGGAGACAAGTCTGGAGAGTATAGACAATTTTCAATTAAAGGAGATGGGACATGGACTGTTGTTTGCATTGATCTTCAAGATAAGAAAAGGTGGTCTCACTTTACTGGAGATGGCAACCAGTACATCAATCAAGATGAAATGAGCAATGCAGATTTTTCAGTCGTATCAGCGATTGTCATTAAAGTTGGTAAGTTCCTTGGCATTCGTGGTGAGCTAGGATATGGCAAAGGCATGGTAGACATAAAAGATATAAGGTTTTCACCTGATCTAGTTAAAATGAGCTAAACAATAAGTCTTGAATGTCAACCGCAAGCGAGGTCAAAAATTCTTATGCCAGTCCTACATAATAACCAAGTTGCGCGATTAGTGAAAGATCGCTATGAATTGAAAGACCTGCAAAATATAAGCTTGCTTTTACGTGAAAGGGAAGTCTTTAAATTTCCCGCTTTAGATAATGGACTTTTCCCTGCAGCAATTGTAGCAGCTTCAACGGAATACACAGGGTATTCCGCAGTTTGGGTGCGTGATAATGTCTATGTTGCTTATTCTCACTACATTCTTGGAGAAATTGACATAGCTCTTAAAACCATTAATTGTTTGATGAGATATTTTCAGAAGCATAGAATTCGATTTGAAAATATTATTAACTCTAATACTGATCCAAAGAATGTGATGGAACGCCCTCACATTCGATTTAATGGAGAAAATCTAGACGAAATTAATCAATCTTGGGAACATGCTCAGAATGATGCATTGGGATATTTCTTGTGGTTTTATTGTAAGTTGATAAGTGATAAGGTTGTGCATCCAACACAGCAGGAGGTTGCAACTTTATCACTGTTCCCTTTATATTTTGAGGCTGTTTCCTATTGGCAAGATGAAGATAGTGGGCATTGGGAAGAGACCCGAAAGATTGAGGCATCTAGTATTGGTGTTGTTGTTGCGTCTCTTAAAGCTCTAAAGAAATTAAGCATAGAGCCTTCTTTCATACCCCATTGTTTTCAGTACGAAAATAGACTTGTTACGATTGATCTATTGGATAACTTGATTCACCAAGGGATTGATGCACTCAGCCGTATCCTTCCTTCAGAGTGCATCCAGCCTGGACAAGAGAGGCGTTATGACTCTGCTCTACTGTTCCTGATTTATCCGTTGCAGGTTGTTGATGATTCAATGGGAGATCAAATTATTTCTGATGTGATTGATAATCTACAAGGACTGTATGGCATACCGAGGTATTTAGGCGATTCATTTTGGTGTCGCGATTATGAAGATATTCCAGAAAATATCCGAACGAGTATATCCACAGAACGCGAACAATGGTTGAAGGACAATGGGCGTGCCTTAGGATCTGGGGAAGAAGCTCAATGGTGTATTTTTGATCCTATTATCTCGACAATATTTGGAGTGAAATTCCAAAAAACTAGGCAAACAGAGTTTTTGGAAAAGCAGATATTTTACTTCAATAGATCACTAGGTCAACTAACATCAGATGATTTCAAGATTGGCGGTTTTAAGTGCCCCGAATTATATTATTTGAAAGGTACAGATTATGTACCTAATGATGCGACACCGCTTTTGTGGACACAGGCAAACTTGCGTATAGCTTTAAGGACTATGGAACAAAGTCTAAGCATGGAAAATTAAAATTGAGATGTTTTGGCTTTACGCAGTGGTACAGCTATAGCCAACCTTATTAGGACAGAGATTAGAGGTATTCATAATAAATCGTTTTGCCTAGTAAAAAGAGGGATATTGGCTCAGGTGCAATCGCCCCATCGCAGAAGCTAAGCCCCATTCAGCGAGCCCTAACGGCCACTGTCCCAAAAGTAGTTGTCAACCGCATAAGTTGAGTCCTGAAAATCCCAGGCCAATTGTCATCGCCCATCAGCGTTAGGGCGATGGCTCATGAGTTGCGATCGCAAATAGCATAGCTTCCCTTCCCACAACACGCCCAAGACCCGAGAGTGCTCGGTGGGTTAGCGGGGTCTACCAACTCGCGAAGGTCAAGTTTTGTAAGGGGTTGGCCGGTTGCCACAGCGCCCATAGAAATCGGCAGATCGCCCGAGATAAGTGGCGAAGGGGAATCGTGTATTGCTGGGGTAGAAAGTTGCGAACTGACCAGTCAGCGCTTTGCGATCACGGCAACCCCCGCTCCAAAGGTGCCCACGAACCCTGCGTTGGAGTGGAATCGGAAACATCGGCTAAAATCAAAAGGAGTCGTCGAAGTCGCTCAACTTCACCGTTAGGCTGCACAAGCTCTTGTTCCGAACTCCTGTAATGCGATATGGATATAACAACATTCTGGAAATTGATTGATAAGGCACGTCACACATCAAAGGATGATGCCGAACAACAACTAGCAGAACTTGCATTGCTCCTCGACGAGCTATCGGCAGAGGAGATTGTTGAATTTCACTACCTCCTTTATTCTTTCTTTAATAAATCATATACATGGGAACTTTGGGGTGCTGCATATGTGATCGGTGGTGGCTGTTCCGATGACGGGTTTGATTACTTCCGAGGCTGGCTGATTTCACGCGGAGAAAAAGTTTTCACAACTGCACTTGAAGAGCCTGACAAGCTGGCCTCCATGATCAACGATGCAGATGAAGCGACTGACTGCCAAGTCGAAGGTTGGGAGTCAGTCGCAGTCGATGCTTGGTGCAGAAAGACTGGTCAGGACAACTCCTCCTTTCCTGCTCGGCCATTTGAGAACTTAATCCATGATCCGGCTGGGGAAGAATGGCAGGAGGAGGATCTTGACCGCCTTTATCCGATGTTGAATCAGCGGTTCATCGCGGGGCAATAAAGCCAGCGTGGCTGGATAGAGAAAGGCTTCCGAGATGCCGGCCAGTCCTGAAAGGACGATGATGCCGTAAAGATTGAAGGTGTTGGTCAGTAAGATCAGGGTCAAGGCACCCGTCAGCAGGGTATTGGCGACAGTTGAGAGAGCCGCGACGGTATTGGGAGGGATGCGATCTCAAATCGCACCCCCAACCAGCATCAAGGCCCCCCGAGGAATAGCAGCAGCCATTAACACTGTCCCCAGGGCAACCCCTGACCCCGTTTTTTGCAGCACCAGCCAGGTCAGGGCAACAAACCAGAATTGAGCCGCGCAGTAAATAAAGGTTTGCCCAAGCCAGAGCCAGCGAAAGTTAGTCTGCCTGAGAGGAGAGCTGAATATCATCTTAGGAGGCTGCTACCAGAGCAAATCATTGAGCAGCCCATAGACACGGACAAAATCAATTCGAGCGATCGCACTGAAACAGCGAAGTGCAGGCGAATCCGCTCTACCTCGGAAGCAAACAGCAGCTGGAGCGGGACGCTCGCTAGCACTAACCAGGGAGAACACTGGTAGCGCAAAAACCGAAACCCCCGATAGCCGGATTGCAGCAGGCAGCGAGAAGGCTTGCTGGCAGAGCAACACCAGCATTCAGAGCAATCAGCGGATGGCGAGATATCCATAACTCTCTAGGCAAGTTGAGTTAATATGTGAGCGAAGCTCATATTTACAAGATATGAGCTTCGCTCATGTTTTGTTAAGCAAAATGTGAAATATGCTCACTTATTGTCAAAGGTCAAGGAGAACGCCTGTGCCTGAAAGCCCAGCAACCTCAAGCGGTATGCGTCGCAAACCAAGACAGGCCCGCAGCCAAGAACGGGTTAACCGAATTCTGGATGTGGCAGAAGACTTGTTTGCCAGTCAGGGCTACACCGCCACGACGACCAATGCGATCTCAACTCAAGCCCAGGTTGCAAACAGAAACAAAACGGCTTACTCTAAAGTATTTGCAAAGCTACTTCCCATCCGAGCTAAAATCACCTAACAAAACAAATTCAGCAGACGGTTGAAAGCCGTTGGCGCTGAGTTTGAGGTACTCAGCTGCGCTGATTTGAACCGTTGGGCAGCAACTTGTGAGGTGAAATTCATTCATGCATAGACGAAATTTCGTGAAGATGTTTGGTTTAACGCTGATGGGATCTGCCCACGGTGCCTGTGCTGAAAAATCGCAAGGATATATGACAACATCCAATAAGAAGCGCATTGTGGTAATCGGTGCCGGTTTGTCCGGTCTTGCTGCCGCACAGGAATTGCATAGACAAGGGCATGAAGTTGTTGTCGTTGAAGGTCGCGATCGCATCGGTGGGCGAATTTGGACGAGTTCCAAGTGGGCTGATATGCCCTTGGATTTTGGGGCAACCTGGATCCATGGAACTCAGGGCAATCCGTTAACTGACTTGGCTGACCAGATCAATGCCAAACGGCTGACAACAAGTTACGACAGGGCGGAAACCTATAACACATCTGGACAATCCCTCTCCGAGGCAGAAGAAACCCGCTTAGAAGACTTTAGGAATAGAATATTTGGGGCGTTGGAAAAGGCTCAGAACGAAGATCCAGATGTCTCGATTCGACAAGTGATTGAACCATTGAGCCGTCAATTTGACAAATCCTCAGAGTCATACCGCTTGATCAACTTTATTCTGAGTGGTGAGATCGAACAAGAGTATTCGGGAAGCACTGAAAGACTCTCTGCTCATTGGTATGACAGTGGCAAAGAATTTGATGGCAATGATGACCTATTTGTTCAAGGATTTGGAGTCATTCCAGAGTTTCTATCCCAAGGGTTACAGATCGAACTGGGGCAGGTGGTGACAGAAATTCAATGGGAGCAACCGCTCGTTCGGGTGATTACTCAAAAGACCGAGTTCCTGGCCGATCATGTGATCGTCACTCTGCCGCTAGGGGTTTTGCAAGCTGGAAAGGTGCGTTTCACCCCTGAATTACCCCAGAACAAGCAGATTGCGATCGCAAAACTGGGCATGGGCGTCCTGAACAAATGTTATCTTCGATTTCCTGATACGTTTTGGTCCGACGAGGTTGATTGGTTGGAGTATATTTCGGAAAACCATGGTGAATGGACAGAGTGGGTGAGCTTCAAGCGAGCAGCCAATATGCCCGTATTGCTAGGATTTAACGCTGCCGATCGGGGAAGAGCGCTAGAAGCATGGTCGGATGAACAAATCGTCGAGAGTGCAATGCAAACCTTAAGGACAATCAATGGAGTCAGCATTCCTGAACCCATTGACTATCAAATTACCCGTTGGGCAACTGATCCATTTTCGTTGGGTTCGTATTCATATAACCCTGTTGGTGCAGTACCCAAGATGCGCCAAGAGCTTGCTGCACCACTGGGAAATTCTCTGTTTTTCGCCGGCGAAGCATCGAATGAAGACTATTTTGGGACTGCTCACGGCGCATATTTATCTGGGTTGCGTGCAGCCCAAGAAATCTTAGAAATATAATCTGAAGATCTCCAAGCCTCAATACCAGAAGTCAAAGCCTCATGTCTCCACCGCTCGGCTACTCACCAAAGCTAAAGAAGACAAGAAAACACCTTGAAAGGGCTGGTACTGAGGGCTGCTTGAGAGGCTATTCGATTTCTAAAACAGCCTCGCCGGCTTCAGCTTAGTCGCAGTTAGAGGGGGGGCAATCAGGGGTGGGGAACAGGCAGGGAGCGGCAGCGGCAATGTTAGCTACAGCAGCAGTCAGAACAACGGCAGAAACAACGGCCAGGGAAAGCTTTTTGAGCTGAGAAAATTTGAGCATCGGAAGTGACCTCTTTGATAAGAATGGTGAATCAAATGGGCTTTAGACAAGCCCTTCCGTAAGGTAAACCCTTAAGTTAGCTTGAGAGTCAACCCCAAAATTTGCACTAAGCTAGCTCTAGCGGCAATGGGTGAGCATCCCCGATCGTTCTTTTTTAAAAGGAGGGCCTACCCAAGCGATGAAGAAATTACTCAAAATAGGCGAGCTGGCCAAACAGGCGAACGTGACAGTAGCCACCATCCGCTACTATGAGTCGCTGCACCTGCTTGAGCCTGTAAGCAAGGCTGAGAATGGCTATCGCTATTACGACGATGACGCTGTTAACCGTCTGCAATTCATTAAGCAGGCCCAGACATTGCAGTTTTCCCTGGCAGAAATTCAGCAGGTATTTGACGTTCGCAAGCAAGGGAATCCGGTCTGCACCCTGGTTAAAACGCTAATCGACTGTAAAATTGCGACCCTGGAGCAGGAAATTCAGCAAGCTACTGCCCGTAAAACCATGCTAGAAACCTACCGCACGAGTTGGGCCGCCCGTCCCCTAGACAATCCATCTGATGTCAAGGTTTGTAGCCTGATTGAGGAAGTAAGCCTGACCTCGAATCGTCTAAATGCTAGAGGAACTGTGGACCTACCAGGGTAAAGGGGGTCAGGATGCCCCAGGGAACTCAATGGGTAGAGTCAAAAACTCAGCTTTAATGTGACGGAATGTCAGCGAATAGCGAACAGACTGGACTGGCTCAACCCCATGTAAAACCTTCGTGTTGATGCGCACAATGACCCCATTGTCCAACCGCGTAACAACCCGTTCCCGCCCCTCATATTCAAAGAAGTTCGCCTCTCCAATATTCACCATCACCGCCCAGGGCTGAAAGCAGGTATGGTCTCGATGGGGATTAATCCCCACACCAGGCAGGTATTTGCATAGCAAGGCTGAGTGCCATCCAGGTAGAAGCCGATCTCCGAGCGATCGCACCTGTACATCCTGATGAGCAGGGCCAATCTTGGGCTGCTTTCTCAGATCAACCGCCAACCCGTAGTAGCATTCCAACCGACCCCGTGCATAGTTACTTTTCAGCAGCTCCGTGACCGGCTGCTGTACTACCCATCGTTGTAGCTGCCCTAAGTTTGTCCGAATGTGACCAATGATTTCCACCATGATGGAGGTATCGCTATTCCCACTTATTTTAGTAACTGAAGTGAACCCCTAAATTTGGGCAGTAAAACACTCCAACCATGCTAATCGCTATCTCGTTAGTGGTTGATCACCGATGAATGGACCTTATGAGCCCGGCTGGCTTCGCTCACACTGCGTTTGCCACGGTAGTTCCGATTGACACGCTGTCATGGCACAGTTGAAGTCATATATCTTTCGCTATAGTCCTGTAAATCACCCCCTAACCGAACCGTTCCTGAAACTCATCGGCGGCCATAGTCCCTGCGGCCTCAACAAGTTTACCAACGATGGGATGAATAACAACGCTGGTAACCGCGCCTGACAGGGTCGGCAGGTTTTTCATGAACCAGCGTTTGATGTAATCCATGGTGGTCAGGTCGGGTGCATCGGCGGTGATGGCCTCTTCAAGTTCATCGATGCGTTCGAGGGCGGCGTTTTTTTTGTCGTCGGGGGCCGCTTCAGCCACCTGGGTTTTAAGGGTGGCAATCATGTGACGCAGGGTGGCGATATCCGCTGCAGATGCTTCTGCGGTGGTGTTCTGGGAATTGATTAGGGTGGTTTGCTGCTGCGAGTTGTGATCGCCCATGGCCAGTTGACCGCTGTTGTCGCCGCCGATATGGATGTGGATGTTGTTGGGTTGTGAAGACATGGTGGTTAGAAGACTATAAAGGGTAGGACAAGAAAGGATAGGACAAGAAAGGATAGGACAAGCTAAGAGTGGCGCGATAGGTTCCCTCAATGGACACCGTAGCCGGTTCACTCACTGCTCCCCCGGCATCGCGGATGGTGTAGGTCAAACGGTCAAAGACAGATTGGTTTTCCTGAGGGATTGGAACTGGCGTGTAAATGATGGCCCGTCCATCGTCTGAAATGCTTGCTTGGATAAACTCTCCGGAAGTTACGGATGCCACCGTGAGATTATTGTTGTCTCCATCGGGGTCATCATCGTTGTTTAGTACCTCCACGCGGACGTTTACAGGCTTACCTTCATAGATGTATTGACTGCTGTCATCATTTGCAATGGGAGGGCGGTTAGGATTCACCTGTATGGTCACAATGGCCCGTTCTGAGATAGTGCCGTAGCGATCGCGAACCGCATAGCTAAACCGATCTTCGCCATCGAACCCTTCAGGGGGCGTATACACCACACCTTCATTATCTCCTATTTGAGCAAGACCGCCTGCGGCCGTTTGGCCGGTCAGGTCCGTAATCGTTAAACCTTCTCCAGCATCATTGGCCAGGATGTCAATCGTCACTGGCCTATTCTGCTCGGTGAAGGCGGTATCATCCTTAGCCATGGGGGGCGGCGCAGGATTCACCTGGACCTGAACGGTGGCGGGCTCTGATGCGATGCCGTTGCGATCGCGATTTGTATAATTAAACCGATCCACGCCGCTAAAGGTGGGAGATGGACGATAGGTAACGGTGCCGTCATCATTGTTCACTATCGTGCCTCCTAAGGACGTCGATGAGTCAACGGTGGCAACGGTTAGCCCTTCACCACTGTCGTTGTTTAAGACACCAATGATGACCGGTTGACCGGCCTCCGTTTCAGCCCGATCTGGGGTGGCGACGGGGGCCGGGGGCTGAACCGATTGAATCGTGACCGTGACTGTAGCCTCGGCAGTCTGGTTTTGTTCATTGCGGATCCGGTAGGTAAAACGATCGGTCGTCGCCTCACCATCGGGACGGTAGGTCAGGGTATGGTCGTCGTTCACCTGGACCTTACCCGCCTCGGCAGGGGTCACGCTGACAATGGCGAGACGGCCCCCCGCCGGATCGCTATCATTCTCTAAAACCTTAATGGTCACGGCTTGATTTCTTGGAGTTGCAACACTGTCGTCAGTCGCGGTGGGTCTGGGCGGTGGGGGCTGTTCGGTACCCACACCACTGAGGGAAATGGCGGTCTGTGGGTTAGCGTTATGCTGCACCGTTAGGGTGGCAACCCGTTCCCCTGGGCTGCTGGGGCTAAAGGTTAGCTCTACCGTGCAGTTGTCTTGGGGGGCCAGGGTTGTTTCGGCACAGGTGGTGTTTGCGATCGCAAAGTCCGAGGCCTGATCCCCCACAATCGCCAGGGTCTGAATTCTCAGGGGCGCAGTACCATCGTTGGCAATTGTCAGGGTGGTCCCCTCAGTCTTGTCTAACTGCACCGCGTTAAACACAATGCTAGCAGGCACAATACTAATGCTGGGAACCGCTGTAGCGGCTCCCGATCCGGTTAGATCAATCCCATAGGTTTTGCCATTGATCGTCAGCTCCATGGAGGCAGACCGCTGCCCGATGTCCTCCGGGGTAAAGATAATCGTAATCTCACAGGTCTCTCCCGGTGCCAGGAAGAAATCTGTCGTGCAGCTGTCTTCATCCACGCTAAAGTCGCGTTGCCCCCTGAGCACCAGGCTGTCAATGGGGAGGGGGCGATTGCCTGTATTGCTGATGGTCAACCCTTGGGGAGCACTGGCGGTATTGCGCTCCCGTTCACCAAACGCCAGGGCCTCAGCACTCAGGGTAAAGCTGGGCGGTGGTGTGAATGGGTCTGGGAGGAGTCGGGGCACCAGTAGTGCCGCAGTTGCGATCGCAACTGCACCGGTTGCCAACAACGCAGTTTTTGTCGTGAGCCAGCTTGAAGGCACCGGACCAGCCTCAGGGGGAGAAACCAGCGGTGGTATTAGCAGCCCCAGATTATGGCGGGTGATGGCGGCCCCTGCCTCATCACCCAGGGCCTTGCGCAATCGCAAGGCCTCGGTCAGGGCGGTTTCTGCCACAGTCGTATTGCCCTCCGCCAGGGCATGGGTGCCTAACTGGTGCAATGACCAGGCTTCTGCCGCCTGATTGCCCGTTTGCTGAGCCGCATGCAGGCTCTGCTCTAACACTTGTTGCCATTGGCCCCATCGGCCCTGCAGAGAAAGAGGACCGTCCAGGGCGCGGCTGAGTTCTAAACAGTCATACCAGCGGTCGGTCTGGGCAGTCCAGTCAGTCAAATATTGGAGAGTATCGATAGCTTGTCCAGCGGTCTCTGGGTTAGCCGTAAAGTAATTGACAGCACTGGTTAGCCAGGGCTCGATCGGCCAGGTTTGCTGACAGAGCCCAATCAAATCAGGGCAGAGATAATAGCCATTAGGCCCCATACCGACTACATGTAGAGCCTGGAGTTCACCGAGAATGGCCTCCGTATGTGCCGTTTTGGCCATGGCCGCTGCCTGCCCTGGGGTGAGGGCAAGGCCTGCCAGTGCGCCCAGGAGAGCCAACACCTGATGGTGAGGCTTGGGTAAGGTATCTACAATTTTGTGGAAGATCGTTGCCTGGGGCGTAGCCTGCAAGCCAGCGTGGGCTGAAGCGGCTTGGGGCAAGACTAACGTTGTCAGAGACTGCTGGTTTCTCTTCGCCTGGGCCGCCGCCCGGCGTAGCTGTAGAGGATGTCCCGCCAGGGCCTGCCACAGAGTGCGCGCTACCGGTTGTTCTGCCGGGGTGAGAGCACGCCCCAGTTCTCGTTCTATCAGGGTCACACTGTCATCCAGGGGCAGCCCAGGCAGTTCAATGGCCAGGCCATCACCCCAATATTCTCGTTCAGGGGAGGTCAGCACAAAGGCGCTATGGGGAGCAATGGCCAACAGCCAGTCGAGATCGGCTTTGGCGAGACCCAGATCTTCTAAAACAATCAGTGCCTGCTTACCCTGCAAGGCATGCTGAACCTCGGTATAGCTAGGCTTATAAGGAGCGCTACTCTGATAAAAAGCATTGTGCAACTCCTGCAGGACATCTGCCGCCAGCCGTCGGTGGGCTGAAGTATAGACCACGCCGTCCCTAAAGTGAGCTGTGGCCTGGGCATCGTATAGCAGGTGGCTGAGTAACGCTGTTTTACCAAAACCATCCCCCGCGTAAAGTTCAACTGACTGCGCTGACTGGAGAGCCTGCACCAGCTGGGGCACAATCTCTTTGCGATCCAGCAAACCACTGAAGGGCTGAGGTCTCAGATTAATCGGCGTCGGCCGAGATTGAATCTGAACTGGGTTTGTCACATTTAGAACGCCCCCATGTTCAACATTGTAGGAATAGCTATAAAAGTTTTGGCGATTGTTATTACCCACAATCAACTGACCGCTAAAGTCACCGCTAATGCCGACTTGAACAACCGGTGGGGACACCATCGGCAGCTCCAGATCGACCGTCGGCTGGAGCACCAGCTCTCGACGCCAGAGAGGGGCGGTCTGACCTACCAGACGATTGCTAACTTGAACCAGATTGAGCCAGGGTAGATTCATCTCCACCAGGATCGCTTTTAGCTGTGGCAGCAACACCTTCGGATCGTTAGGCTGAGCCGATTCTAGGGCGATATACAGTAAATTGTCTTGCTGGCGCAGGCCCACCTTGGGCGTAATCCCATGGGTCTGTAGTTGCGTTTGCAAGATAGACGCAATCGATGGGGAGTCACCCTGTTGGGCAGCTTCTTGAACGGCCGTTTTCGTCGCAGTACGGATGATCATATGGAGGGGAGCCTGAACTAGCCAGCTATGGCCGTAGTAAGGTAAGCCACATTTAAATGCTACAACCGCTCTCTAGGAAATTTCGGTGATTTGATCAAGCTTGCTTGATGACTTCGCCAAAGTTTACAAAGGCAAAAGCCAGTAGATGAGATGGTGAAGCGGTGGATAGTACGGGTATCAAGGAGAGTGTTCATTTTCTGCTTGAATACCAACTATCTCCCGTGGCGAAAAAATAAAGACACTAACGAATTCTGACTCCTGTAGAGCTTGTTCTTCTCAAAGAGCATTCTGACTTCCATCCTTAGGAAAACGTCCCGCTTTAAATTGATACCCTCTTATTCTTTTGGATAAATCAGGATGATTTTAGGAATCTTATAGACCTTAGTCGAGATTATCCGTAAAAATGCTGAACAACTAAATTTGTTGAGTATTTTTAGATGTCGGACACGTTTTGTCCAGGTAGATTTGGTAGAGTATCGACAATGGTTTAGCGATTGGCTAGATGCTTGATTTAGAACGACTGTTGCAATTGGATGAACTGTTGCGATCGCAACCTCGTCCAACGGCTCAATCTTTGGCTGAAGTGCTGGAGTGTAATGAGAAAACGGTGCGCCGATACCTTGAGTATTTGCGGGATCGGTTTGATGCGCCGATTGAGCATAATCGTAAGCAGGGTTGGCACTATAGCAATCCTGACTGGCGGTTATCGTCGGTAGCTCTGACGCGTGGAGAAATTTTTGCGCTTACTCTGGGGGCACGAATGCTAACAGCCTATGGTGGGTCGGCTTATGGCTCTGAGTTACAGTCTGCCATTGAGCAGTTAGTGAAGCGATTGCCAGAGCAGAGTTGGGTGGATTTGCATGAGCTGGCGGATGAGCATGTGATGTTTCGCTCAGGGGCGGAGCTGGATTTGGATCCGGAGGTGTGGCAAACGCTGGAGCAGGCTTGTCGGCAGCGGCAGCAGGTGTGGATGCGTTATGGCACGCCGGGTAAGCCGGTCTCGGAACGTAGGCTAGACCCCTATTTGCTGCATTTTTCTCGGAATAATCCTTACATTACTGGATGGTGTCATAAACGTAATGCGGCGCGGTGGTTTCGGGTAGATCGGATTCAGGAGATTAAGTTACTAGAAGAAAATTTTGAAGTGCATCCGTCGTTTGATCGGGAAACTCATGTGATGTCGGCATTTCAGCATGAGGTGGGTGGCACTCCCCAGCATGTGGCGATTTGGTTTGATGGGCCGACCGCTCCTTATATTCGGGAGCGGAAGTGGCATCCGTCTCAGCGGATTGACGAGCATCCGGATGGGGCGTTGACGCTGCGGTTGGTGGTGCGGGGGCTGAATGAGGTGAAACGGTGGGTGTTGTTTTATGGGCAGGGGGCCAAGGTGTTGGGGCCTCCAGAGTTGGTGGGGATGGTGCGGGATGAGGTGCAGGGGATGAATTTACATTATGGGTAGGGGGAATTGTCATGAGTTAGCCACGGTTTTGGACTGAGGCAATTTGGAGCAAACACAAGTGACTCGACAAGTGAGTTTCACGAATTCAAACACAAAGAGGAAACATAAATGAGTAAGAAATTAGGCTTTCTGGCAGTTCACTGGATTCAAACACTGCCAATTTCAAATCCCAATCGAGATCGCACCGGGGCACCGAAAAACACTTACTACGGGGGCAGTATGCGGGGACGCATTAGCTCCCAGTCCTGGAGCCGACAAGTGCGCGAAGCTTTTAACGAAAAGTGGGAAGGTGATGCGGGCAATCGTTCAAGGCTTTGGGCCGATCGCTTAGCCCAGAAGCTGGAGCCAGAACTCGGGTATGAAAGGACAGATGCACTAATCGTTGCCTTCTTAATGCTCTCAGCTACAGGAGCTAAAGCCGATAAAGTCGATACCTTCAGAGCTGGGCAAACCGATGTGCTGATGTTCCTGGCTAACACGGAACTTCAAGAACTAATAGCGATCGCTCGTCGATATCAGCCCCAGCTTGATCAGGTACTTGAAATGTTGAGGCCTGTCGTTAATAAAGATCTTGAAAAAGGAAAAGCGCCTTCCTTATCAATCAGCGTGAAAAAAGGAAAAGGTAAAAAGAAAAAAACAGATGATGAAAACCAACTCGATCTAAGTGCGCTCGAAGATCTGAAAAAGCAAGTTACCAGCATCATCGTTGGCGATCAACAGACTTCAGCTGCTGATATTGCTTTATTTGGTCGGTTCTTGGCAAGCCTTACCGAGGCAAACATTGATGGGGCGATGTCTCGTGCCCATATGGTAACCACTCATTCTGTTGCGGTCGAGACCGACTTTTGGACTGCGATGGATGATTTTAGCCACGATGCCAGTGGTGATGGCGAAGAGGAAACAGCTGGTAGTGGGGCAGGACATCTTGGCGATCGCCCTCAAACTAGCGGAGTCTATGCTTGCTCCTGTGCTGTTGATTTGGGTCAATTGCAAACAAACCTGGGTGAAGATGGTAACTTCAAAAAGGTCATTGAAACTTTCTTACCTGCTCTAATCACTGCCTCTCGTGGCAAGGGATACATTCATCAATTTCATCATCGCTCGCTCCCTGGCCTATTTCTAGTTGAGCTAACAGAGGCTTGTCCACTGAATTGTTTGGCGGCCTTTGAGAAACCCGTTTCACTCGACAAAAAAGAGGGCTATCTAGAACGCTCAGTACAAAAGCTAGATACTTGGTGGCACGACCAGAATACGATGCTACAAGGTTTAATCGAGACTAAAACCTGTGCCGTGATTGAGCCATCATTAGTAGATCATGTCAGCCACTTGAAGCCTCATTTAAAGACTAACTATAGTCAGTTGGTCGAAACAGTTATGAAATGGCTGGGGGAGTGAGATGGCGACCCTTTTAATTCGTTTGTCCGGGCCACTTCAATCCTGGGGTGAGTCAGCTCGGTTCAATATGCGTCCTACCCAACAAACGCCTACAAAGTCTGGAGTTCTGGGCTTAATCTGTGCCGCAATGGGAATCCCTCGTGATGACACAGAAACCTTAAACAAGCTGAGCGAGATGGATTTCGGTATTCGCGTTGACTGTCCTGGTCAGCTTCTCATTGATTTCCACACCGTTCAAAGAGTAGTTAATGTTGAGGGGAAATTTCCTCAAGACACAAATCTAACAGACCGCTACTACTTAGTAGGTGCAACATTTTTAGCAGGCGTGTGGAGCAAAGATCGAGCCTTCTTAGAGCAGATTCATAGGGCCTTATTGAAGCCAAAGTGGCTTCTGTTTCTAGGCAGAAAAAGCTGTATGCCTGGTGAATCTCCCTGGTTACAGGATGGCATCAAAGATGAAGAACTACCCATTGCTTTACGTCGCTATCAACCACTTCGAACAGATCTAACTCCACTATTCCTTGAATTAGAAGACCCAACTGGCAGTCCACGCATGGATAATCCATTGCACTATGGGCAGCGACAATATTCTCCCCGCTTGGTACGGCAGTTTTCGATGGAGGAAGAAACATGATGTATTATACTCGCATCATTCTTAATCCAAGACATCTCAAGGTTAAAGAAGATCGCCAGAACGCTTATCTTCAGCATCGGCGCATTGAAAGTCTTTTCCCAGAACACAAGCGAAGCACCGCAGATGTGTTATTTCGCTGGGAGCAGCAAACAGTTATTGTTCAATCCACAGTTGAACCCCGGTTTGACCTTTTACCTCAAAACTACACGAGTGATACCAAGACCAAGCCACCGCTGGATTTAGGACAAGCTCTGAAACCTGAGCAATGGATGGAATTTCGTCTGCTAGCGGATACTAGCAGCATTACAAAAGATACCCGCCAACGTAAGCCTCGTGATGCAGAAAAACTACCAGACTGGCTGAAATCTCGTCTAGAGGGTGCTGCCAAAGTAGATGAATACTGCGCTATTCAGCGGGGGCCACACATTCCAGTTCATCGCCACCAGCAGCAATGGACGTTAAAGCCAACTAGCTTTTCAGGCTACCTGCAAGTGATTAACCCAGAACAGTTGGCTCAAACCATTGCGGCTGGCTTTGGTCGCAGTCGGGCCTATGGTTGTGGCCTAATGCAAATCGCACCAACAAGGAGCAACGGATAATGAGCTATTCACTCCTAACTGAGCCTTGGATACCTGTACGGCAGGGGAGCAAGTTTCAATCGTTAGGTTTACTACAACTGTTTCAATCTTGGGATTCCATCAGTGATGTTTGTGCTGCTAATCCGCCCCGGCAGATTGCGCTCTATCGATTCTTGATAGCGATCGTTCATTCTGCCATTCGAGGTCCAGCTACTCCTGCGGATTACAAGGCACTTTGGAAAAATCAACAGCTTACGGATCAAGTCTGTGAATATCTCAATCGATGGGAAGATCGATTTGATCTGCTTCATCCAGAATATCCATTTCTTCAGGACGCTAAAATTCCAAAGAAAATTAAGCAGACTCCTATCGGCAAAGCAGTTTACCAAGATGCTAATACGCCAATCATTTGGTTCAAGCCCAATGAAACGCCATGGTTAGCATTGCCAGATGCCACTCAAGAATTATTGCGCATGCAATCTTTAGAATTGGGGGGGAAAAAAGGAGATTCAGTCACTGCTGGGCCAGGTCGATGGACTCAAGGGCGGCATGTGTTTCCGATTAGTTCTACGCTTCAGGAGACCTGTTTACTAAATCTGATAGGTTACGAAGCAACTGATATTGATCGACCTGTATGGGAACAAAGTAGCCCTTATGGAACAGGGGAACGTCATCCAGCAGGTTATTTAGATTGGCTAACCTATTGTGAGCGTCGCATACTACTAAAAGTAGAAGGAGATAAGGCTACTCATCTACGCTTGGCGTCAGGTTGGAAACCACCTAAAGAATGTGGTTTCACTCATGACCAACATCAAGCATTTCGGATTAGCAAAGATAAGACTTGGAATCCGCTCCCCTTTAATCCCAACCTTATTGATCCAAAAAACCCACGAATGAATCCTCAAAAACAACTTTGGGATGATTCAGAAGCCATCCTTCATACAATTGAAAATAGCAACCAGCGTCCTAGAATATTTGACTGGTTGGATAATACTAGGAAGCTAAAAAATCCTCAAATTGTGCGAGTTTTAGGATTTGCACACGCTGGCGGCACCCAATCAGCTAAAGCTGTTCATTGGGCCGATGATTTTTTATCTGTTCCAGAGACAATCTTAGAAGATCCAGATGCTTGGGTATGGGTTAAGGATGCCATCATCATAGCTCGCCTGTTTGGTAAAATATTCGCTGGCAAAGTCTTCCAATATGCTCCGAAACCGTCTGGTAGTAAAGAGGCATTCAGCCGAGGTGAGCAAGACACTATCAAGGCTCAACTTCCCTCACTTCAAGCAGCCCTTTACAGCTATATAGGACAACAGTTTCCAAAACTGATACTCGACCTTGCCGACGTAGAGCAGGCTGAAGCTCGCTTGCAGGAATGGCAGTTTCAGTTAAAGAACTACAGCAGAGAGCTAGTCTCATTGCTAATTACTGCCTTGCCCGACTATCGAAGTAAAGCGATTGCTGAAAGTATGTTCAACATTGCTATTCATAAAATCATCTCAGAAAAAGCTCGGGAGGACGTTGCATGAATGAATTTGAAGTTAGTTGTCGAGGGATAGTAACCGCTTTATTTGAGAAGTGTCAGGATAGAGCAATACGAAGCCATTTACGTCAACTCCTACAAGACAATCCGGACTTTCAAATGGGGGCAATGCGCTATCTACGCGATTTGCCAAAAAGGTCAAAAGTTAATCAAGAATTACTTCATCTGATATCAGGCTTGATTGCAGAATATCCCTGCGACATATCTGACGAACCATTCACGTTAGGGGCATCATTAGCTAAATTATCTCGTCATCCTGACACTAATAGCTCTGGGGTTGAACGTCGGTTTGAGTTATTGCTTCAACTTGAAAGAAGTTCCCTAGCTCAGCAGCTACATGGTCTCGTGATACAAGCTGAAAATACTCAGAGAACAAACAATCCCGTTAGGATTGACTTTGCAAAATTGTTGTATGACCTCCATTCTTGGGATCGCCCTGAAAAATGGGTGCAACTTTCCTGGTCAAGGGATTTTTGGTATGCGAAGCCAGATGAAGAAGAAACTGGCTCCAACGATATTCCTGATTAATGACCTTTTTCCCTCCTTAAACCATGAGCCATTTAGATTTGTGGGCGAAAACAGCCCAAGGGACTAATTTCCATCCCGTCATATGTCACTTGATTGATACAGCGGCTGTCTGTCAGAGGTTGCTTCAACTATTGCCTCCTGCGGCAATCAAGCAGCTACGGAAAGGGCTGGATTTAAGCGATGCCGGGATGCTGGCCTGGGTGCCGTTCTTGGCAGGAACCCACGATACCGGAAAAGTATCTCCGCCCTTCCAATTTCAAGAGTCTGCGGTTTTAGACATTGCCAAGCAACTGGGTAGTGGCTCTCTCTACGATCTCTGGTCAAAACGACCTACCGTATCACCAACAATCGCTAAAGCACCGGGGCATGGAACGCTTACCGCCTGCACCTTACCTGAATATCTGCAAAGCTGGGTTGATGAGGAACTAGCTGCCGAACTGGCAGCAATTGTTGGAGGGCATCATGGATATATCCCCAGACACGAAGATATAGAGAGCATCACAAACGCCTCTCGACAGCGCAAATATCATCTTGGTAATAGTCCTGAATCTCCTCAATGGCGGCAATGGCGAATTGAAATTCTGGATGCCCTTGCAGACTACTGTGGAGTCAAAGATGCTGATGTTCCTCAACAGTGTGATCCAGCAGCAGCAGTTTTGTTGGCAGGTATTACCACTCTGTCTGATTGGCTAGCAAGCAACCAGACCTGTTTCCCCCCTGCGGGAGCCAAACCTAATCTTGTCAATTACATCGACAGCCTGGATGCCAAAGTAGATGCCACACTCAAAGCTGCGCAATGGCATAAATGGCAACCGCATCAGACACCGCTTTCTTTTGTGGAATTGTTCGACAACCAACCACGGGGGTTGCAGGAGGCGATCGAAAACCTCATGCCTAGCTTGTGTGGTGAGCCTGCTCTACTGATTGTGGAAGCGCCTACAGGCGAGGGCAAAACCGAAGCAGCCCTTACCGTAGCCCACTGGAACACCAGCAGTGGAATGCCGGGAGCTTATATAGGAATGCCAACCCAGGCGACTGGTAATGCCCTTTATGATCGCCTCAAAAACTATCTCAATCGTTGGTACTCAGACCAGACTATCAACCTACAACTTGCTCATTCTGCCTCTGCATTAGATGAAAACTTCAGTAGTAGTATCTGTCGTCTAGAGCAAATTCATGAGAAAGACGGTAAGCCATCGGGTGTCTCTGCCAGCGAATGGTTTGTCCACCGCAAACGGGCTCTGTTGGCACCCTGGGGGGTGGGTACGGTTGATCAAGCTTTGGTCGGCATCCTTAGAACCAAGCATCAATTTTTACGCTTGCTGGGCTTAGCAGGCAAGACCGTTATTCTAGATGAAGTACATGCTTACGATGCCTACACTTCACGTTTACTGGATCAGCTCGTTCACTGGTGTGGCATTTTGGGGAGTCCTGTTGTTATTCTCAGTGCCACTCTGAGTTCAGGTCAGCGTCAACGGTTGATCAATAGTTACGCCGAAGGGTTGGGGCTAGTCAAGGTAGAACTGCCAATTGCAGAATATCCGCGGCTCACTATATACGCTCAAGGTAAACCTCAAATCGATCCTTCCTTCAACAAGGATCGACTAGCTGAAATCAACCAAAACAAAAGCATCCAAATTCGTTGGATTGAAGAATCGCAAATTGATGCTCAACTCAATAAAGGAGCTACGGCAATTATTCGCTCAACAGTAAGGCGATGTCAGAAAACAGCAAAGGACTACCCAAAGGCAGTTGTGTTTCATAGCCGCTTCACGCAGGAACATCGTCAACAAAAGGAGTCTTATTGTTTAAAGCAATACGGCAAGCCAAAATCTGAAGAAGATCCACCTAGACCACCATCTTTATTAATCGCGACTCAAGTTATTGAACAGTCACTTGATGTTGACTTTGATGTTTTGATTTCTGATCTTTGTCCTGTTGACTTACTCATTCAACGCATCGGAAGATTATGGCGACATGGTCGTAACAATCGTTCTGTACCAGAACGGGTTATTTATCTGATAAGTCCTAAATTTGGGCAAAGTGGTTTACCCAGCTTTGGTGATGATATTGAAGGCAGGATAGTTAAAGGTAAATATCGGCCAGGAGTATATGATCGGCATTCACTTTTACGCACATGGTATTTATTACGCGATCGCACTTCTATCACTCTACCCCACGACACCGACTATCTTATTGAACAAGCCTATGAGCTTGACAACTCTTCCCCGGTTGAGCTGGCAGAGGCTGGGCAGGAAGATTGGGATAGCAGTTTACAGGCTTATAGAAATTACCAAACCAGTTTAGAAAATCAGGCTGAAAAATGTGTCATTCCTAGCTTAAAACATTACTGCTATGCCGAAAATCTCACGCATCGCAGCGTTGGTGATGAAGAAGTTGAACTCGTTACTCGGTTGGTGAATGCCTCAATGCCACTGATTGTAGATGTAGGAAATGGCAAGGTCATTTGCGACCATCCACCGAAAAAAGATGAGATCCGTAGCGTCTTAACACAACAGGTGAGAATTTCTAGTCCGAGTCTAGTTTATGCCCTGAAAGAAGCACTTCAAAAACAAGAGATTCAAGTTCCTAAAGTCTGGCAAAGTGTGACTTATTTAAAGGATATACCCGTCCTCACAGTGCCCGCTTCAGTTGGTAAGTACTTCATTACCTATGACAAGCGACTAGGACTGTTAACTCATACTGAGACTCGTTAAAAATCTAAGGATAAAATTTCAGCATTATGCCCCAGCTCACAACACTGTCAAAGACTTACGATCTCCTTCGCTTTTTGTACCTCGATCGCTGCGGTTTCCGGTTGCTCAGTGCCGATGTCATTCCACCCCCCAACGTCTTTGGTATCAAGGAAAAGAGCTCAGCCCCCATTCTCATCGCCACAGCCATCTTTCAAGGTGTTTTAGAAGTGACCGCCCCCGCACCGTTTGTATCTACCGTCCAACAAGGGTTAGGGAGAGGTAAATCCTATGGGTGCGGATTACTTTCCTTGGCTCGCATCAAAACCTGATTTATTGAGTTCAAGGTAAATATCATGTCGAGTCTGCGAACGTTGCCCAAAGCTCGAGATCGCATTAGTTTTCTCTATTTCGAGCACTGTCGCATTGAGCAAGATGACCGTGCGATCGCAGTTTTTAAGGAAAAAAGTAAATTCTTTGTGCCCTGTGCCGCCATTGGCACACTGCTACTCGGTCCGGGCACGTCCATTACCCATGCAGCTATTAAAACCCTGGCTGATAATGCCTGTGAGGTACAGTGGGTTGGCCAGGACCTGATGCGGTTTTATGCCAATGGTCGTAGTGGTGCTGGTAATGCGCGGCGGTTAATCCACCAGGCCACCCTCTGGGCTGATTCGATTCAGCGGTTGGCAGTGGTGCGGCGCATGTATGAATTTCGGTTTGATGAAACGCCCGATGAAAATCTGAGCCTGCAACAGATTCGGGGTTTGGAAGGGGTGCGGGTACGTACCTTATATCAGCACTGGAGTAAAAAGACAGGGGTGGACTGGACCGGTCGTAATTATAAAACTGAAGATTGGGATGCGGCGACTCCGATTAATCGGGCGTTATCTATTGCGAATACTTGTTTGTATGCGGTGTGCCAGGCGGCATTACATTCGGTGGGTTATTCGCCAGCATTGGGCTTTATTCATACGGGTAAACCACTGTCGTTTGTGTACGATATTGCTGATATGTATAAGGCAGAAACGACCGTACCGGCTGCGTTTGAGGCGGTGGCTGAAACGTATTTTGATCTGGACCGTCATGTCCGGCAAAAGTGTCGGGAGCGGTTTAGCGACTATCGTTTAATGGGTCAGCTGGTGCGGGATATTGACCGAGTGTTGGGCTTTGGTGATGACGATGAGGCGGAGCCAATTTGCTTTCTTTGGGACGATGTTTTGGAGTCGGTGGAAGGGGGAAAAAATTGGGCAGATAAGGAGGGCTGATGATCGTTGTGGTTTTGGAAAATGTAAAGCCTGTTCTGCGTGGAGAGTTGAGCCGTTGGTTGTTTGAGATTAAGGCTGGGGTTTTTGCTGGAAAGGTTTCGGCTTTGGTCCGGGATGAGCTATGGACTCTGATAGAGCAGAAACTCGGACGGGGATCTGCCGTGATGATCTATCCAAAACGAAACGAACAGGGCTTTGATGCTCGAATGCTTGGAAATCCGTCTAGGTCACTGGTAGACATAGAGGGGGTCCTGTTGGTCAAAAGTGAGTGATTTCGGCTATCTTGGAAGTGTTGTCCCCACACTCGTGGGGGTGGACCGTGGAAAAGATTGGCCAACTCGTCGCCGTTGAAAGTTGTCCCCACACTCGTGGGGGTGGACCGGCCAAACAAAAACGCCCGGTGCTGTCGACGACCGTTGTCCCCACACTCGTGGGGGTGGACCCCACAGCCCGCCAACGGTTACCCCGCAGCCTAGACGTTGTCCCCACACTCGTGGGGGTGGACCGCCGTTGATCAGTGTAATAATGTTGTCCGTACTCCGTTGTCCCCACACTCGTGGGGGTGGACCGTCCGCCAGACTATCCAACTCCGTGGGATGAAAAGTTGTCCCCACACTCGTGGGGGTGGACCGCACTACCGACGCACTGTAACTACCTACTAGATAAGTTGTCCCCACACTCGTGGGGGTGGACCGTACTGAGGATGTCTATGATTACATTCAAGAGAACGTTGTCCCCACACTCGTGGGGGTGGACCGTCTTCTATTTGACTTTCGCTAGACCACGATAGGCGTTGTCCCCACACTCGTGGGGGTGGACCGTTTACGAATCCCCTGCACAAAAGTTAGAGGCGCAGTTGTCCCCACACTCGTGGGGGTGGACCGGCTTCGCGAGAGCTGGACCGCCTCCAAAGAGAGCGTTGTCCCCACACTCGTGGGGGTGGACCGCGATATATCGGGCAACTGGACGACCGTTTACACGGTTGTCCCCACACTCGTGGGGGTGGACCGCTTGAGGGGCGGGGGGGTGTTGACTTCCAGGCTGGTTGTCCCCACACTCGTGGGGGTGGACCGTATCACCGGTGCCGGGAAGGGTCCATCGAACATAGTTGTCCCCACACTCGTGGGGGTGGACCGCCAAGCGGTGCCGTTCCGTCATACTGGATTGGGAGTTGTCCCCACACTCGTGGGGGTGGACCGTACCTCCCGAGCCGCTGAAAGAACACGCGGACAATCGTTGTCCCCACACTCGTGGGGGTGGACCGTACTTTGCCATATACGCGCTTGCATCCTTTCGCAGTTGTCCCCACACTCGTGGGGGTGGACCGCTATATTATCAAAACCGAAACCCTGGACAATGTGGTTGTCCCCACACTCGTGGGGGTGGACCGAGCCAGAAAAGATATGTTTTGCTGAGTATCAAAACGTTGTCCCCACACTCGTGGGGGTGGACCGCCATTGGTTTTCAATTTTCCCGTTAACGCTTCAGCGTTGTCCCCACACTCGTGGGGGTGGACCGAGGATATACCAAGAGAATATACCAAGAGGATATACCGTTGTCCCCACACTCGTGGGGGTGGACCGATGACGGAGAATAAACGGCCTGATTATTACCTACGTTGTCCCCACACTCGTGGGGGTGGACCGGTCGGTTCGATGCTGTCTAATCTCCCGTCTGATAAGTTGTCCCCACACTCGTGGGGGTGGACCGCCATTTTTGGGTACGGTTGAATCATTGAAATAGAAGTTGTCCCCACACTCGTGGGGGTGGACCGGATGATTTGGACAAAAAAAAGCACCCCCCAGGGCCGTTGTCCCCACACTCGTGGGGGTGGACCGGCAATGCTGCGCGGGCGGCAGGGGTGGCCATTGGTTGTCCCCACACTCGTGGGGGTGGACCGTCAGCCTGAAGCAAATGTCCAAGTTGACCGGCTACGTTGTCCCCACACTCGTGGGGGTGGACCGAATCTGCCCATGATTTTCTACAGGAGTTAATCGACGTTGTCCCCACACTCGTGGGGGTGGACCGGGGATGATTGAGCCGATCGAAGGGGGGATTAAGAGTTGTCCCCACACTCGTGGGGGTGGACCGAAAGAAAAGGAAGGGCAGGGAGGAGCAACAGAAGCGTTGTCCCCACACTCGTGGGGGTGGACCGTGAGTAACTGAGCAAAAAGTCACGATAAGAGCCCGTTGTCCCCACACTCGTGGGGGTGGACCGAATTGATTGCGTTTCACCCGGACTCTGACCTGTAGTTGTCCCCACACTCGTGGGGGTGGACCGCAGACTCGAGTCCTCCGTCGGCGGGGCCTCTCTCGTTGTCCCCACACTCGTGGGGGTGGACCGGATATCTACATAGTCGACACCCTCCCTGCTGCCCGTTGTCCCCACACTCGTGGGGGTGGACCGCTCGGCTACATCGTCTAACCCCCAGTCCGACCCGCGTTGTCCCCACACTCGTGGGGGTGGACCGGCGTACTAGGTACGAAGGCTCGCGGAGGATTGGCGTTGTCCCCACACTCGTGGGGGTGGACCGTATGACCCCGAAGACATTCCTGCGGGTGTGATTAGTTGTCCCCACACTCGTGGGGGTGGACCGCTTGAGGGGCGGGGGGGTGTTGACCTCCGGGGTGAGTTGTCCCCACACTCGTGGGGGTGGACCGCAGGTAACTGATATCCCAAAAAAACAAAAAAAGCGTTGTCCCCACACTCGTGGGGGTGGACCGGCTCAGATACGAAAGATTGAATTAACGCTTACAAAGTTGTCCCCACACTCGTGGGGGTGGACCGAGGAATATACCAAGAGACAAGAATTGATTCAGCCGTTGTCCCCACACTCGTGGGGGTGGACCGAAATACCCATGGTAAATACACAGGGCTTATGGGGGTTGTCCCCACACTCGTGGGGGTGGACCGTCATAGGCCAACCACGGCCCAAAGAAGCTGTTGGTTGTCCCCACACTCGTGGGGGTGGACCGACCTACTCCAGTACTATTCATGCCATGCCCTACAGTTGTCCCCACACTCGTGGGGGTGGACCGGTTTTAAGGAATTCTGTGTGGAGGATTCAGCGGGTTGTCCCCACACTCGTGGGGGTGGACCGGACGATTCTGGTCAGAACTCCTCTTTTCGCGTCGTTGTCCCCACACTCGTGGGGGTGGACCGGGCAGATGAGCATTCCATACTAACTATACATAATCGTTGTCCCCACACTCGTGGGGGTGGACCGAGTGTTCAAAAAAGTTTTCACATGAATCACAACCGTTGTCCCCACACTCGTGGGGGTGGACCGGCTGCCTTTGACAGGATTGAAGCCGAAAAAATTCGTTGTCCCCACACTCGTGGGGGTGGACCGCGAATTACGACACCGATGCCAGCTTTGAACGAGCGTTGTCCCCACACTCGTGGGGGTGGACCGAGTATTTCAGCATCAATTTCCTGGTCTGCCGCTGCCGTTGTCCCCACACTCGTGGGGGTGGACCGCAATCCGTATGTGCGCCAGCCGGTGTTATCCCCGGTTGTCCCCACACTCGTGGGGGTGGACTGTACTAAGGGGCAACCAAAAATGTCCAGCAGGTAAGTTGTCCCCACAGCCACCAGTCGCCCCAATAAAGTCATGGCGATAGCATAAGATCAACAGACATCTCCTGGTTCAGCCTCAGGATTTATCACATCGTAGGTAAAGTAACGATCCGGTATACCGTTGTAGATAATGTAATCATCAAAAATGTGAATACCAGGCTGACCGTCAATAGTTGAGATGGCATCCCCCATGGACTTAAGCTGTGCCACCGTCATCTGCAGAGGCCGCTCGTAAGGCTGGTAGTTACTGCGAACCAGGTAGTCCAGTTTAGGATAAATCGACATTTCGACATGGCAACCCAAAATATGGCTGATGGGGTGAGTGTCGCAAAAAACAATCATCCGCCCAATGCTATCCGAGAAAGCTGCCCAATCCGTAATATAAAGACGACCCGGATAGACTAAGTCTCCGGTAAATAATAGATGAGTGTAGGGATCATAAATAGAAACTTCCGCCTCTTCATGACCCGGTGTAGCCAATATCTGAAGCAGTCGTCCCCCCAGATCAAACGTTACCTGATCCTGGGGCCAATTTTGAAATCCATAAAATGTTTGAGTAGCTTCTAAGGTTTTATCCACAATGACTGTGTTGGGCCGGTCTAAAAACTGTGAATCCGCCTCAAAGTGGTCTCGATGCAAGTGGGTATGGGCAACAACCAGCCCATAATTTTCGTGGGGATATTTCGCCAACCATTGGTCGATGAGAGTATCTACAGTTTGCCGCAAAGGAAAAAAGTCTGATGATCGCGTCGCCCCAGTATCGAGCAAAATAGCGCGATCATTGCCAAATAATAGAAACATAAACGGGGCTTCGGGATGCACCGCCATGTTCTGTCGCAGGATGAATGTGTGTTCGTTATATGGGTGAATTTGAATATCTGGATCCGTGTTGTGCTTAGCCGATACCGATCCATGAATCCATCTCACATCCAGGCTACCAGGAGCTGCATTCGGTAAGTCAAAATTAATCAAGTCAGCTATTGTCGGTGCCATGGTGATTTATTCCTTATTTCTCAGCCCAGAAGGATAGTCTCAATAGGGTAAAACATTTAGAAGATCGCAGTTATTGAAATATGCGATCGCAACTACCTTGCTCTGTCCGTGGGCACCAAACTGTCGTAAGCGATGATGGTGCTAGTGATGTTGGGGGGAGTAGCTCTTAATGTAGCAAATGTAACACCTGAACCTCTTGTCCTTTAGACAACTTCCCAATTCTTAAATAAAACCAATATTGCTGTAGATGATCAAAAGATCGAGCATCTGTAGTTCCGATAGGGAACCTTAGGTTATATGCAAATTTCTTGTTATGAAATGCTTACTGACTGGTTTCACAGCCCTTGCACTGGCATTCATTAGTATTCCTGGTTACGCTTTTAGTCCAAAAGATCTCAAGGAACTGCAAGCAACTCGCCAGTGCCCCCGATGTGATTTACGAGGGGCCGATTTGCGCGGCCTATTTCTACAACAGGCCAACCTGCGCCAGGCCAACCTAGCCGGTGCTGATCTAAATGGTGTGGATTTAAAAGGAGCTTTCCTCTATCAAGCAAATCTGCGCGGCGTCGATCTGCGCCACGCTAACCTCAGCCATGTAAACCTGTTCGGTGCTCAGCTAGAAGGGGCCCAACTCGCCAATGCCAATGTGGACCAACACACGGTTATAGATGAACGCTGGCGATTGGTGTGGGAGTTAGCCACCCATGGGCTAGGGGATCATGACCTGCGTGGGGTAGATTTGCCAGGGGCGAACCTCGATGGTGCTGACCTCCGGAACGTGGATCTCACTGCAGCCATCCTCGCCGAAGCTCAATTTGAGGGAACGTTTCTCAGCGGTAGTCTATTTGACCAGGCTCAGATAGACGAGACCAGTTTCTTTCTGGCCGGTTTGCAGGGGGCCGATCTGACTGAGGCCCAGTTACAAAATTTTAGCCTGTGGGCAGCAGACATGGGCTTGGGAGATCTCGCCAGCGCCCATTTGGTCCAAGCGGATTTGACGGGAGCTTATGTTATCCATGCAGACTTAACGGATGCAAACCTGGGAAATGCCAATCTTTCCATGGCTGATCTTCGTCAGGCTACCTTAGATGGGATCGATCTGACTGGGGCACAACTCCAGGGGGCGGGCACCCAGTTTGCCACCTCTCAATTTCAAGATGTTGTGGCAACAGGTATTCGATTACTCAATGCTGACTTAGAGGGATCAGATTTTAGCAATCTTGATCTGAGGGGGACTGACCTCAGCGGAAATAATTTACGTCAGGCGAGATTTGTGAATACAAATCTGAGGGGAGCAAATTTTCAAGATGCGGACCTAAGTTTTACCGATTTTTCCGGGGCTGACCTTACTGGCGCTAATTTGCAACGGGCGACGCTGGAAGGCATTGAGTTTGATCGTCGGACCAATCTTTGCGGGACGATCATGCCGGATGGCAGTGAGCACAGATGCAATTAAGGAACTGCACTACATGGGTATCAACTTAAGCCAGAAAATTCTGGCTAGGATAGTATTCAGGAACCAGAAGCCAGCGAGGCCCTGACTCCTGACTCCTGAATACTATCCCTGGAACAACGTCCCGCTTTGAGTTGGCACCCTGCGGGGGGAATAAATCCTGAATTACTTCGCAAGTTTTATTGACAGATACAAATGCATGGGCTATTAATAAGTGAGTGATCACTCATTAATTCGCTTGTGCAGATTTACTTCTTTACCACAGGTAGATATCATGAAACGTCAATTTGGTTTACTCCTTTCTAGCGCAACCTTGCTAACAGCGATGACTACGGTTGCGATCGCACAAACTAACCCTTCCCATCTCCCCTCTACAAAAGCCCACTCAGAAATCTCAGCGATGGCTAAAGGTGGTCCCGGTGGAAACATTTCAGAAATTCAGGAGCTGGATTTAACAGCTGACCAACAAGAAGAGCTAGAGGACATTCAAGCAGACATTGTTGAACAAATGTCAGAAGTTCTAACCCCTGAACAAGTTGAAGTCTTTACAGAGAGTCAAAACAGTGGAGATACGAGCAGCATGCGCAGCATGATGATGAGTCTGGATGGGAGTCAGCGCTCGTCAGTGATGAGCATTATGCGTTCTGCCGAAGATGACATGATGGATGTGCTGACGCCTGAACAGCGGGAGCAAATTGAAGGCAGCGATCCTAGAGATCGAAACTAAACCACGTCCAAGTTGAAACCTGGAGGTTTCCCAACAAAAAAACTACAGTTCTGGACGTGGACAGGGTTTAATTCACTCAAGCGTCCTATCAGTTTTAGGTGTGGGGCGGCTATTCCTCTCGCCCCATGCCTTTCCTGTGTAGAGGAAATTTTATTCCAAGCGTTATTTGTGCTGACTAATCGGCTCAACATCAGATTTGGCGTTCAGGAAACCGATGTCGGTGTGGTGGGCCACAATTGTGGTGGGCCACAATTTCAGCCTCTTTGATCTGTTCTAAAAGTTGCAGAATGTCTTAAAGGTAATGAGATGAAAGAGAATCAACTGTCTGACGTTTTAAGTACATGGGCTGCTTTTCCTAAAATCGCTTTCTCACGGCGATGGCTTTGGGCTGGTTTACCTTTTCTGGCACTGTTAGCTGTTCTCTTTGGCAGAAATCTGTTGGTCAACGGTCAAGCTTCAGATTCGGAGCTGCTCACCCAAGCAGTCGAGCAAGCAACGGTGCCCGTTGTGATTACGGCAAATGGTACCGTAGAGGCTGAGCGGTCAATTAATCTGAGCCCTAAAAACGCAGGGGTTGTAGCAATGCTGCTGGTGGAGGAAGGCGATCGCGTCACTCAAGGCCAGGTAGTCGCCTTAATGGATGATTCCAACTTACGCGGGGAACTGCTACAGGTACAGGGACAGCTAGCCCAGCAAAAAGCTAATTTAGACCTACTGATTACAGGCGAGCGTCCAGAAGATATTGCCAGGGCCGAAGCTCAGCTAGCCGAGGCCGAAGCCAGCTTACAAGAGTTACGCTCAGGCAATCGCGATCAAGAAATTGCCCAGGCCGAGGCTCGCCTGCAACGGGTGCAAACCACTCTGCAACAACGAGAGACCAACCTGCAACGCTACGAATCTCTTTACAGCGCGGGTGCTATCTCCCGAGAAGAGGTGGAGCAAAAGCGAGCTGATCGAGATGTGTCCAAAGCCGAAGTGAGAGAAGCTCAAGAATCTTTAGCGCTGCAGAAGGCGGGTACTCGCACCGAACAAATCGTCCAGGCTGAGGCTCGCACTGAGCAACAAAGACAGAGCGTCGCTGCCCTCAAAGCAGGCAATCGTGCGGAAGATATTGCCCAGGCCCAGGCCCAGGTGCGCTCAGCCGAAGGGTCGCTACAAACCACAGAAGCCAAACTTCAAGATACGGACATCAAAGCCCCTTTTGATGGCGTAGTGAATCAAATATATGCCGAGCTAGGAGCGTTTGTGAGTCCTTCAGTATCTGGCGGCAGTACAGAGTCATCATCCTCTTCTTCTATTTTGCAGCTTTCGAGTGTTCGCAACGAAGTCATCGTCAATCTTCCCGAATCCCAAATTTCTAAGATTGAAGTCGGTCAGCCGGTGGTAATCAAAGCCGATGCCTTTCCCGGTGAAACCTTCACCGGCCAGGTTGAGAGAATTGCAGCGCAGGCAACCATCAGCCAAAATGTTACCAGCTTTGAAGTATGGCTATCGCTTGAGCTGCCCAAAGCGGAAAAGCTGAAAGTGGGCATGAATGTAGAAACACAATTTGAAGTGGGTCGTTTGGAGAATGCGCTACTGGTGCCTAATGCGGCAGTGGTCAGAGGGGCAGACGGCGAGGGTGTGTATGTCTTAGAAGGTGATGAACCCGTATTTCAAGTAATTGAAACCGGTGCCACGGCCCAGGGTAAAACAGAAGTGGTCTCTGGGCTTGATGGTGACGAACAGGTGTTGATTTCTCCACCGCCTGAGGCTGGGACTTCAGGCGGTTTTCAGTTTCCACCTCGCTAATGTGGCGCAGCTCCATTGAAACGCTAACACTTAAAAGAATATGACCTTATTTAGCAGCGATTCTCTCCAAGCTTCATCTCAAGTAGCCTTACAGCCAGAAAAGCAGGCCCACCATGTCTCTCAGGTAGAGATTATAGAAATGTCTTTGGAAGCGCTGTGGAGCAACAAGCTTCGGAGTGCGCTTACCATGCTAGGCGTCATTATTGGGATTGGCTCTGTGATCTCGATTACCTCTATTGGGCAAGGTATCCAAAAATCGACAGAAGAGAGTATTCGAAGTCTGGGAACAGATGTGTTGCAGGTAATTGCAGGGCAAGCTGAAAGCGAGGGGATTAGCCAAGGATCAGTAACAACGCTGACGTGGGAAGATGCTCAGGCGATTGCGCAGCAGGCTCCTTCAGCAATGGTAGTATCGGCCTATTTACAGCGCAACGCCCAAGTTGTGTATGGCGAGAACAACACGTCAACAACGGTGTATGGTACAGATTTGGCACACCCTGATGCTCGCAATACTTATCCTGCTCAGGGACGATTTTTCACTGAAGAAGAGCTGGAAAACTCGGCATCGGTTGCGGTGATTGCCCCTACGGTTCAGGCCAACTTGTTCTCGCCAGACGTCGATCCGATTGGCAAGAAAATTCGCATTCAGGGCGAAATCTACGATGTGATTGGCATCATGGAGGCTAAAGGCTCTCAAGGCCCGCAAGATCGCGATGACGCGGCCTATATTCCATTAACCACCATGTCGGCTCGCATGATTGGCAACAACTCGCTGATGGGTGTTTCTGTCAACGGCATCTATGTAAAAGGTGGAGATGAGAGTCAGCTAGAGGCGGTAAAGTTTCAGCTAGAAAATATTTTGCGGTTGCGTCACGATATTGCTCAGCCTGAAGATGATGATTTTCGAATTATTAATCAGGCCGATATTTTAGAAACACTCAATACGGTGCTAGGGCTGCTGACCACTCTGATTGTGGCCATCGCGGGCATCTCTTTGGTTGTTGGCGGCATCGGTATCGCCAACATCATGCTCGTATCAGTAGTCGAGCGCACCCGCGAAATAGGAATTCGCAAAGCCCTCGGTGCCACTGAGCGGACTATTCTGAGCCAGTTTTTAACCGAGTCTATCGTGATCTCTTTGGCCGGTGGCAGTATCGGGATTACGCTTGGCGTTGTGATTACCTTTGTCTCAGCAACCGCTTTTAAATTTCCGTTTATTGTTTCTAGCAGCGCTGTGTTTGCAGGCTTCGGATTATCCACAGCGGTAGGATTAGTCGCGGGTGTTATCCCTGCTAGAAATGCATCTAGGCTCGATCCGATTGTGGCGCTCAGAAGCGAATAAGCAGCAGTGAATCAGCAAAAGCAAAAAACTATGATCAAAATGACAGACATTACCAAGGTTTACCAGCTAGGTGATGTCGATGTCCCCGTTTTGAAAGGCATCGATTTGACGATTGACGCCAGCGAATATGTTTCGATTATGGGTGCATCAGGGTCGGGGAAATCGACCCTGATGAATATTATTGGCTGCCTTGATAGACCTACCAAAGGACGTTACTTCCTAGAAGGACGCGATTTAACCACGCTCAGCAAAGACGAACTTGCCTTCATTCGCAATCAAAAAATTGGGTTTATTTTTCAGCAGTTTAATTTGCTACCCCGATCCACAGCGGTAGAAAATGTGATGCTGCCGATGGTGTATGCCGGGGTGCCCAAGGGTGAAAGACGCGATCGCGCTGAAGCTGCTTTAACCAAAGTTGGACTTAGCGATCGCCTGACCAATCGGCCCAATCAGCTTTCGGGTGGCCAACAGCAGCGGGTTGCGATCGCACGCGCTCTAGTCAATGAACCTGCCCTCTTGCTGGCAGACGAACCCACTGGAGCCCTCGACAGCAAAACCTCCCAAGAGGTCATGAGCTTATTCAACGAGCTGAACAGCCAAAATATTACAATTGTCATCATCACCCATGAAACCGAGGTAGCTGAGCAAGCGAAACGACTGATTCGGGTGCAAGACGGGTTAATCGTGAGTTAGCGTCTTGAGCGGAAATTCAGACCACAGGTTCAGACCGTGCATCCAGACTATCCTAAGTGGTCTAATAAGCGGTCAAAACTAAGGGGTCAAAGTACTGTTTGGCCCATGCAGTAGCATAAACGCCTACCTCACACTGTATCTTGAAGAAAGGTCGCTGTAGATAGCAGCACCTAATTTTCACTATAACGACTCAGTTAGCACATTGTGATATGGCTAGGCCACGCAAAATTACCACCGAGCAAATCTTAAAAGCAGCGCAGGCGATTTTCTTAGAGAAAGGATTTGGCGCTTCGACCAAAGAAATCGCCAGTGAGGCAGGGATTGCGGAGGGGTCTATATTTAAACGGTTTCCTACAAAAGAAGAGCTGTTTATCGCCGCGATGGGCATGTCACAGGTTTCTTCTTTTGTTTCCTTTGTAGAGACAATGTCCGGCCAAGACAGCTTGCCGGAGAATCTTGAAAAAATCGGGCTTGAAATGATTCGTCTCTTGCAGGAGCTTCTCCCCAAAATGATGATGCTGAAATCTAAGGGGCTGCCTGTGCCGGCTATGATGCTGAAACATGGCGCGGCTCCCCCCGTTAGAATTCTAACAACATTGACTCATTTTTTTGAAAAAGAGATTTCCTTAGAGCGAATGTGTCACCGCGATCCGCAAATCGTTGCGATGATATTTACGGGCAGTTTGATTGAGTATGTTTTTCTCACGCAGCTGTCTGCTCCGCTGCCTGATGCTGAGGACTACGTAAAGTCTATGGTTGAAGTTTTTTGGATCAGCATTCAACCTTCAAGTGTTAGCCCTGAGCCGCTAAAATAGCGTTGTCGCATAGGACACAAACGTTGTCAGCAGGACCAGCGTCACTAGCAACAATCTGACCGTGCACTTTACACATAAATGGAAGTGTATGAGAGAATAGAAGAGCTTTTAGAAGAGGTGTGTATAAAGAAAGGAATTCATGCTTTGAAACGCCTTAGGGCTTGTTAAAAAATAAGATCATGGCTTTGTTGATTTAAATCATGGCTTAACAAGCCTTTCAGGCTTATCCCATGAGGTAGTTTCTTAACAGCTACTTAGCCATGAGCATGACTGTTTTAGCACCGCAGACCGGTTTAGCCCTCCGCACTGTCCAAAAATTGAGATATTTTGAGATATTAAACCTATGAGCATTGACCTTTTCTCACCCTTCAAGCTTGGTGCAATTCATCTTCCTAACCGCATTGTGATGGCACCGATGACGCGGTTGCGAGCGCTCGGTAGTGTTCCCCAACCGCTAATGGCCACCTATTACGCCCAACGCGCCACCGCAGGCTTAATCGTCACAGAATGCACTATGGTTTCACCCTTGAGCAACGGGTACATAAACTGCCCGGGGATCTATGCACCGGAGCAGATTGCAGGGTGGCAGCAAGTTACTGACGCTGTTCATCAAGCAGGCGGCAGAATTTTCCTCCAGCTCTGGCACTGTGGCCGCCTCTCCCACCCTGCAATGTTAGAAGGCCAACAGCCGATTGCTCCTAGTGCGATCGCAGCTACAGGTGAACTCCACACACCAGTTGGAAAAGTCGCCATGCCAATCCCTCGCGCGCTGGAGACAGATGAAATTCCTGACATTGTTGAGCAGTTTCGTATAGGAGCTGAAAACGCCAAGACAGCTGGATTTGACGGTGTAGAACTGCACGGAGCCTTCGGCTATCTCATCGACCAGTTCCTGCAAGATGGCTCAAATCAAAGAACAGATGACTATGGTGGCTCAGTGGAAAATCGCGCGCGGTTCTTACTAGACGTTGTGGCCGCTGTTACCAGCGTATGGGGCGCCGATCGAGTAGGCATTAAGCTTTCACCCAGCAATACCTTTCACGACATCCTAGATTCAAACCCTAAGGCTACTTTTAGCTATGTACTGCAAGCACTCAACCCCCTGGGGTTAGCGTACGTTCATCTGATGGAGCCCAATGAAATGGATTTACAAACCCGAGATGTGCTTAACCCAGTCTTGTCGCTGTTTCGGCCTGACTATCTAGGAACAGTGATAGCCAACTGCAATTACACCCAAGCAACTGCAAACGCAGCCGTAGCCCAAGGAGAGGCCGATTTGGTATCTTTCGGCAAGTTGTTTATCTCCAATCCAGATTTACCCAAGCGCTTTCGCACCAATGCATCGTTGAGTGACCCTGATCCCAGCAAATTCTATAGCAGCGGTGCAGAGGGATATATCGACTATCCCTCCCTATAAAAAGCCGCAACTTAAGTTTTGTGATAGACTCTGGCAAAAGTCGTTGTGCAGGGTATCAACTTAAGCCAGAAAATCCTGGCTAGGTGGGGAATCAGGGGCCAGAAGCCAGTGAGGCCCTGACTCCTGACTTCTGAATACTATCCTTGGGAAAACGTCTCGCTTTGAGTTGGTACCCGTTGTGAACCATTTGTATTTAAACTAACAATTCATCCATCAAGCCCGAAAGAGTTTGTGTGATTACAATGACGTCTCCTAACCCTGCCGATAGCGTTCCAACACCCATTGCCGATACTTGGCAGATCAAAGCCACCTTGCTATTGGTTAGCACCCTGACCGTCATGGCGGGGGCGACTATTGCACCATCGTTGCCGACCATGCAGGTGTATTTCAACGAAACCCCGAATGCTGAATTTTGGGTGCGACTGGTGCTAACCATGCCAGCCCTATTCATTGTTATCGGCTCACCGATCGCCGGGCAACTCGTCGATCGCGCTGGGCGCAAATCGCTGCTGCTGGGATCGGCGGTTCTCTATGGACTGGCAGGTAGCTCTGGCTTTGTGTTGGATTCCCTCTTTGCCATTTTGATCGGACGAGCACTGCTGGGCTTAGCCGTCGCTGGAATAATGGTCAGCGCTACAACGCTGATTGCTGACTATTACCAAGGAGATGCCCGCGCTAACTTTATGGGGTTGCAGGCCGCATTTATGGGCTTTGGCGGCGTTTTATTTTTGTCGGTGGGTGGATTTATTGCCGAGTTAAATTGGCGGCTACCTTTTCTGATCTATCTGTTTTCTTGGCTGCTATTACCAGGTATTGTCCTTGCTCTATACGAACCCTCTCTGTCTAAATCCGGCACAGATACAACTACAGCAGATCCTAAAGCAGAGATGCCGGTCAAGCTTTTGGTCTTGATTTATGGCTCAGCGCTGATCCAACAGATTGTCTTCTATTTAATCCCGGTACAACTTCCCTTTTATCTAGAAAAAATTACAGGAGCAGGGGCTACAGAGACGGGTCTGGCCATCGCCTTTGCAATCCTCTTTAGTGCATTTGCTTCGTTGAACTATGGCCGTTTTAAGAAACGGTTTAGCTTTATCAAAATTTTAGCGATCGCATTTTTCCTGATCGGGCTGGGCTACTTTGGCATTGGCCTGGTCAGCAATTACTGGTTGATTTTATGTGTTCTCATTCCCACCGGGATTGGGCTGGGTTTGATGATGCCCAATCTGAATGTTTGGACGGCCAACGAAGTTCCCGATGCGTTTCGAGGGCGAGCTTTAGGAGGCCTAACCACATTTATGTTCCTAGGGCAGTTTCTCTCACCCATTGTGTCTCAACCGGTTCGACAAGCTTTGGGCATGACCGCGACCTACGGTCGAGTCGGTGTTTATCTAATTGTCCTCGCGACACTTTTGTGGATATATGGCAAACGCATTTGTCGCATGGTTAATAGCACTGCGAATGAAAAGGTTTTGTCACATGATTCGATTTGACTAATTGTATTGGTGGATTGATGGGTTAAGGAATACTCCTGCAAAAAGTGTTGTTTCCTACTCTTTACCACGTTATTTTTCCGGGGATGTTGGGGATTCTGATGTCATTTTCCGCTGCCAACGTGTTTCTGTCTCGATCTCTTTACTCAGAAAATAATTGAGAAATGTGCGAATAACGGCAATCACCGCCAGCTGGCCTAGGGCATCAAACGAGGGGGCAACGGTCGTACCCAAAATATCGGCCCCCAACTGAAACTCTAAGGCCAGTGCCAGCCAAGACCCCAGGGTCAAGCGAATTTCAATAAAGGGTGGGGTATATATCCGCTGCGGCTGCATGAATACTAATCGCATACAGGCCACCAGCCCCAGTAAAATGCATAGGACCGAGATCGCCTCAAAGCCGAACTTCAGCACGGCAACAACCTCGATCAGCCCACCTTCAATGAATTCCATAAATTGCGTTTCCCCCAGAATTTTCCTCACCTTACCTCAAACCCAGGGTGGTTCTTCTAGTTGCCCTTTAAACGTTGCCCTTTAGACAATGCCAACAGTCTTGGTCAATCGCCCAGTAGATGTCTATGTTGCTAGGGTATCAATTTAGGCCGGGAAATCCTGGCTGGGTGGGGAGTCAGGGGTCAGAAGCCAGAAGCCGGTAAGGCAATGACTTCTACCCCCTGTAGAGCTTGCTCTTCTCAAAGAGTATTCTAAATTCTGTCCTTGGGAAAACGTCTCGCTTTGAGTTGGTAACCTGTTGCAAAGACTGTCCTATTGTTAGTGGGTTTCCCTTGATTTCCTGATCGATCGGTGGGCCAGAACCACAACGTGAATTGCCTTGGGTAACCTAACCCCTGATTAATGGCTGGTAACGGCCCTTAGGATCGAATCATATCGTCGCTGCTGATCCCGATAGATGGCATCCCAATGATTGCCTAATCCAGGCGCATCCCAATACCCCGTATCCGGATCTAGAAACGCTTTCGTCCTGGCCCAGACAATCTGCGATTGACTATCCATCGACTGCTGTTTCGCCGCATACAGCCAGTTAATATACCCCCGATCCAGGGCTGCTAACGGGGCCTGATTCGCCAGGTCAATGCCATTCAGTTCTTCTAACTGAGATAAACTAAAGGCTTTTGCCTGGGCCTGTCGTCGCAGTTCTAGTGCTTGCCCTTGTAGTCGCCGCAGTTGTTTTTGATCCGCTTCTTCCGGTGAAGCGGCCCCATGCTGATAGGAGAAACTACCCAGATTCCACACCCCGTTGCCAGGGTCAACATGACCATAGTAGGCACTGGTATAGCCTCCGGTGGGGGTGCGTGTCCCCTCAGCGCTGCCTACGGCCTTTGAGATCAGAGAACTCACGCCCCCTGCAAATAAATCGCTGCTGGGCTCAGGCTCGATCGGGTTTATTGTAGGCCGATGGTTCGGTTCTGCAGGGCGATCCGGCAAAAAAGTCAGTGCAACAGGTGAAGTGGAGTGCGTTGTTGCACGGGCGGTGGACTGGGCGGGTTGAGCTACGTCAAACTTGAGGGCGACGGTGTTAGCTTGGGCCGTGGCGGCGAAGCCCAGACTGAGCGTCAGGCCGGTTAAGGCCGTAAGAATGGATTTGAGGACGGATTGTTGCATGTTTAATTGAGATGGGTGCTTGAGATGGGTGTGAGTGGATATGTAGGGGCATCCCTGGTGGGCCTGAAAACCCGTGAGCATGCCCTAGGGCGACGACTTTAGCAGCTGTTTGATGAACTGTGCCGATGGTTCTACCATGGCCCAGGTGCCATCGGGTTCCCGACGCAGCATGGCAAAAATCAAATGGTGAGCCCGACCAATGGTCTGTCCTTGTTGTCTCGGGCCAAATTGAGTCCGGCTGAGACCGCATAGCCGAAATAGGTAGGCCGGGATGTCGTCACTGGAAACCAAGACACAGTCCATTGCAGTGGGTTCGACGGTGCCATTAAATGGCATTCGCACCGCATCGCCACCGAGTTCAAGGCTAATGTCGCCGAGGCTGCTGCTAACTGGGTAACCAGAGATTTCTGTGCCCATGGGTAAGGACCAATTCTGATGTAAGTTGAGGATGCGTGGAGCAGGTGTCGAACGGCCACAGCCCCCGATCAGGCTGAGGACCAGTCCTAGGCTGATACATTTAGCAAAAGAAAGTAACATGACTAAGAATGTGAAAACTACCGTAGGGATATTCTTGTGGATGGTCTAAGTTTCGGGGCTGACATTGTATTGTCCCGTGTGGGATGCCAGCCCCAGGGGATAATTGGGCCCTATTGAAAACTGAAGGAGAATCCAGCGTACTCCTCCCCTTCGTAGAGCATGACTAGCCAGGTAGAGGGTTCAAACGCCAAGGGGTAAACTTCGCGGGTAGCAGTGACGCCCTCGCGGATTTCTATGCTAGGCAACTGACAGTAAGGTTCTGCCACAATATCTCGAACAGTTTGTTGATTGGAGCGTTCTGGCACGGTGAGAATTTGGCCAAGCTGTTCCCTAGAGAGGACTGCAGACGACTGTACAATTTTTTGGCAGTTGTCTTTACCGTGGACAGGGGTAGCGTCTGCTTTGAAATAATTGCCCGCATTGAGCAGTAGGCCGACTACGGCTATCCCCCAACCGGCTGCCATAAAATAGTGACCGCGCCACCAACCCTTGGTGGAGTGCTGTCCTACATTACTCCAGGCTTTGAACCATGGATAGGGTGTCCGTTGACTCGCGTTTCGGGAAGTAGAACGAGGGGAACGACGGCGAACTGGGGTCCGGGGAGAAAGTTGTTGTGTCATGGCTATGGTTAGAGGTGAATGGGAGATGGACTTAATGGGAGCCTACACAGACCGTCAATGGAGCTGTGGTTAGGAATAGATGGGCGAAAAATGTGGTGTTCTGTACCTATCCACAAGTATAGGAGAAAGATTTTCAGATGGGTACAGTGAGTTTTGCAGATGATTGGCGATGAAAACCTCTAAAAGCTTTACCGGCAAAGCAAATAGCTTCTGCTCAAAATGTTTCCCTCAGCCGTTGAAACAGGTTTAATAAATGATCTGAGGAGAATTGTATTTGTGCAACAACGCTCTTTTTTCATGCAGCTTTATAGGCTCTGTTGGGGTATCAACTCAAAGCGGGACGTTTTCCCAAGGATAGTATTCAGAAGTCAGGAGTCAGAAATCAGGGCCTCACTGGCTTCTGACTCCTGACTCCTGATTCCCCCCTAGCCAGGATTTCCCGGCTTAACTTGATACCCTCTTGCAATAAATTATTGAAGGCAGAATACCTCCATCGTCACCCGCCTGATTATGCAGTAACCCCGAAGATTTGGTTTTGGGATAATTTATAGGCCATTGCCGATGAGGATGAAGGGTGCCCAGTAGTAGGGGTGGGATAGGTTGTTAGGATCAAGGCCGATGGATTCGGCGAGTTCTAGGCCGCCTCGGTCGCTGTTTTCGTTGATGTTGATCAGGGCTAGCTGGGCCTGTTGGAGGGCGGCGGTTTTGCTAAGGTTGCCCAGGAGCAGGGCTTTGTAGAATTCGCCCATGAGGATTTGGGTGCCGCCGTCGTCTACCGCCCAGAGGGAAGATATGGCGGCACGGGCTCCGGCGTTTTGCATTAGGTAGCCAAAGCCGAGGATTTCTTCGCCGTTGCCGAAGGTGTTATCTACGCCGGTTTCGCAGGCGCTGAGGACGACAAGATCAACGTGGGTAAGGTTGAGGAGACCGTCTTTGAAGTCTCTGAGGGTCCAGCGTTCTTTGTTGTTAAAGAGAATGAAGGAGTCTTCGGGCTGGCCGACGAGGAACTTGGCGTGGGTGGCGAGGTGGAGAATGGTATGGCGGTTGGCGTCGCGTTCGATGCGGGCACGGTTGAAGTCGGTATCTAGCAGTGGAGTTGCCGTGGAGGAAAGGGCGGCAATGGCATTGACCTCGTCGTCTACATGGGCGAGGTGGGGAAAATTGTAGGAGTTGTCGCCGACTTCGATGGTGACTGCATCGTCGGTGAGGGCTCCGGCAAGGATTTTGGGATCATTGCGGTTAGGCGGGGTGTTTAGATCGATTAGGCTGGCGGCGGTGATGTGGTTAATGCGATAGCGTTCGGCTAGTGCAGTGTCAAAGCTTAATTTTAGGGTAAACGGAGGCTAGCTTACAGCGAGCATCATCGACCTTCATCTGCCAGTCAACCCCCCGTTGCCTGTGGTTGATATCGTTTGACCAAGCGGTCGTTT
>NZ_JAYGIG010000028.1:0-41411 GCF_034932105.1 Leptothoe sp. PORK10 BA2
TCACTGAGTTTGATGCGACCCTTGGGCTTGCTCAAGGAGGTTACCAATTCCTATATTTGGATTACGCTAGCTGATAATCTCTGTAACCTGGGAAAACTCTCTAATTTTTTAAGCCTGAGTAGTTACCAGTTCAGTCGCTGATGATGGCATTCGGATTGACTGCACTCAAAGGCCCGATTGAGGATTTGGGTTGGCGAGGGTTGGCTCTGCCGCTCTTGCAACGAAAGTTTGCACCCATCTGGTCGGGATTGATTCTGAGCGTGATCTGGGGCTTCTGGCACCTGCCTGCATTCCCATTAAGTGGAACACCACCAAGCGCTTGGTCATTCACCCCATTTTTTGTCGGCTTTATTGCGTTAAGTGTCATCGTCACTGCGTTATTTAACGTATCAGGCGGTGGATAGCTCACTCAGGTTAACCGTTCTGGCACGCAATAACGCGATGATAAAAGCCGCGACAAACAGCGTTCTTGCTCCATGCCAACCAAGATGGGGCTGCAATCTAGCTCGTAAGGTATTAAGCTCAAACATGGGGGGTTCGGCAGTTGTGGTTAACCTATGAAACCCCCTCTCTACCTATTCTGCAAGTTTTTGTCCTGTACTGAGGGCAATAAGTCACATTTATGAACGGTGTTGCATTGGGTTAAACAAATATTTGAATTTTGAGTTAGAACGATGAAATTCTGGGCAAAAGTTATTGGTACGGCAATAATACCCCCGATTATTTTTGTGGCTTTAAATTTATGGGAGGCTTTTTCTAACTATAAGGGGACTTGTAGTATCGACGAGGGTAGAGAGTACCCCTGTTCGTTCCAAGAATCCTTATTTGCAGGCTGGAATGGAGTTGGTTGGACGCTTACTATTCCTTTTATTTGTCTAGCTTGGATACTCCCTGTGCTCTCCTGTGGGATTTGTATATTTGCACGTAATCATAGGATATCAGTGGGAAGGGCTGCTCTGCTGGCAGCGATACCTGAATTCATCCTCAGCATATTTCTTGTGATTGATTACACGACTCAATTTGGCTGGAGTTTAGGATTTGGAATCTCGACAATTTTTATCTTAGGATTTCTGTGGCTGACTGGTATTGGTTTTAGCGGATTCTTTGTCAAAAAGCGTATGTTCAGGTGAGCCTTGAGATAAAGTTTTAGCCAAGGGAATCACGTGTATAGGAGGTTACAGCGCCATAATACGCTGGAGCGGACGACGGCTAGTGGGTCGGTTAGAGGCAATAGGTTACGCTCCCCAGTAAGCTCAAATTTGACTGGAAGTGACTCCATTTGAATGGTTTTGAGGCGGTCATGGGGTAGGTTGCGCGCAGGGCATCTCAGTATGCCAAGTCAGAGACTATGGCATTTTTTGCAACGGAACCCCTTTTTCATGTCCCACGCTTCTTTGGGTTACCCTTTTCTGCCAATCTTGAATCAGCGTCGAACATTGGTATACAACTGCAGCACGGGTATCTACCTTGAGTTTGGCAAAAATTCGTCGCAAATGGGCAGACACTGTCCAGATGCTGATATCTAGGTATTTAGAAATTTGTTTGTTAGAAAGCCCTACTGCAATGAGGCAAATAATTTCCTGCTCTCGGGGCGTGAGGAGATCTGAAAGGGTTTCGCGATCGCAAGTGTACTCAGTACTGGACAAGATCTGTTCTGCCATGTTCGTTACAGATACAGCACAGGAGGATGAAGCAGGTTGGGAGATAACTTGAACAATACAATAGCGTTCGGAGGCTAACTCAAAGCTATCGATGACTGAAACTTTGCTGTTGATCTGCTCCTGTTCTAGTTTTTCTAGATAAAAAAGCCGACTGATCATCTCGATCAGCTGTTGTTGATATTCAGTGTCACTCAAATCAGCCACGACCTTAAAAGATAATGCAATGATATAAAAATGACCTTTATTAGCACTGAACTGAGTCACAATTCTCAGTGGGGTATAGGCAATTTCTGAGGATGAGATTTGTTTGGCGACTATGGTTTTAGCGGCTATGGTTTTAATGGATGATTGTCTATCGAATGTCTTAGGAATAGAAGAGCTCGTTAGCTGAACACTTTGAGTCACGTTTCAACCTCCTTCCAAAACTCTTTCAAGAATTGTCTTAAGTTTATTTAAGCCTTTGAGGGAGGCTTTTTATTCAGCAGGCATTCAAACGTCCAGAGCATTTTTTATCCTCTGCTCCAGCAAGGACAAAAAATATACGCTTGAAAAATCCTTTAGGTGTTAGTTGTTGGGAAGTTTATTATTGGAATAATAAACAAAACTGCAGACAGTTTGACCCTTGCCTGTCAGGATTCCTCAGGTAGATTCAATTTGGCAAATGCAGGTATTCTCTGGGCTGGGACCTGATATTGCAATATTGGCAGATATTGAAGACTTTAGCCAATAAGTTTTGAATTGTTTACCAATCCTATGTATGGGTTGAGCACATTTTATACAGATAGACTTCTGTGTAATCACTGAGCTACAAGTGAGCGATTACACCGGTGATGAAATCAGGGCGCTTAGCTCAAACATGTTACTAGCGGATTGAGAGGCGTTATCGATTTAATGAAGAGGTAACCTTTATCCAAGTAGCTCGTTCCTTTTCTTAACCAGTATCCGCCATGGCTAATGTCTGGGCAATTCACTCGGTAGGAGACTCGCTCGTCACCTATTTAAGGAACATGTATGATGCTTTCATTCAACAGAATGAGCCAGGTGTTGGCGCTCCGGGTGCGGTCAACCCTGTCCCAGACTGTAGCTTTCGACTGCTCTCCAGCCTTGCACTTGACGAAATGGAGGACGATACCGATAACAATGTGCTTTCTCTGTGCCTCTACCGTGTCAATATCAATGAACATTTGCGAAATTTGCGTCAGGGGAGCGAATTTCCTCACAGGGAGGTGCCGCTGTCTCTGGATTTGCACTATTTGATGACGGTATGGTCAAAAAGTGCGGTGGCAGAGCAGCTGATTTTGGCTTGGGCTATGCGTCAGCTGCATTCTCATCCCATTTTAGATAGTTCTTATCTCAGCACTCAGGCCAATTGGGACTCAGAAGAGGTGGTGCAAATTATCCCGGCTGAACTGACCCACGAAGATATGATGCGCATTTGGGATGCGATCAAACCACCTTATCGGCTGAGTTTTGGCTATGTAGCACGGGTGGTGCGAATTGAATCGGAGCAGATTAGTAGCGATCGCCCTGTGGTGGCAAGCAGGTTGATGTGGGGCGATTTAGCCGAGGTGACCCCATGAGCTCAACGGTGGTGGTGAGAGAATGGCGCGATCGCCGCATGGTGGTCGCCTTGCGATTTGTCGATGCAACCACAGGTGGCAGCGTTCGACAACCCTTACAGCTGCAAACACCTTTGCAAACACCCAATAGCCGTCCGCTGAGTCGATTTGTCCGCAACTTGAGTGGTCATTACGTGCTGATGGAGGCAGCCGGATTTGAAGACTATAGCGAGACCTTTGATTTAGACGAGTTAGCGGCGGCGCCTGCCACGCAGACGCTAACCCTTGAGGTGAGCGATCCTAGCGGCCAGTATTTGCCTAGACAATTCTCGCTTTCGCTGCCGCGCAATCCGGCGATTGATCCGGCCAGTGTCGCGGCTGCAACCTCACTTTTTCAACCTGTTCGTGTCGCGCTCTACCCCTCTCCCAATGCCCGTGTTAATCCAGGTTGGGCTGTTTTAAGAGCCACTGTTGTCACCGCTATCACCCATCAACGACTGCCGTGGGCCGTAGTGAGGGCGACGACGACTGAAACCACGACGCTGACCCAGGCCGATTGGCGAGGGGAAGCTCTGATTGCTGTTCCTGGTATTCCGATTACCACCTGGGCGACTGGCGCAGGAGCAGGCCCAGGGCCACCTCCGGTAACGGCAACAGAAGTAGATGCCACATTAGAAGTTGTTTTTGATCCAGCACTGACCACGATTTCTGAATCCGCTGATTTCTCTCAATTGATCGATCCCAATCCGAATTTTCGCCCTGATCCAGACAGACTCAATACTCAGCGCAGTGGTCTATTAGTGGGGTCTGTTTCTTTACGCCTTGCTTCTGGTCGGGATCTTCCCTACCGCTTGGCTGTAACCCTAAGCGCTGTTCCGTGATACGGCCTTTCACCTACTGTCCACTCTGCTCATATTTGCTAAGGAGAGACTGCTATGCCTGAATATTTAGCACCTGGTGTCTATGTCGAAGAAACCAGTTTTCGTGCCCGCTCAATTGAGGGCGTTAGCACCAGTACTGCTGGGTTTGTGGGGCTTACTCGCCGTGGCCCGGTAGCCGATCCAGACAGCGGCAATCCGCTCGATTTGCTCACAAGTTTTGGTGACTTTGAGCGCATCTATGGTGGGCTCGATAATTTAACCCTGGGCGGAAATTCGCTGCCCAATTATTTAGCTCACGCGGTGCGTGCCTTTTTTAATGAAGGCGGCGCGCGGCTTTATGTTTCGCGGGTATATGTTCCGCCTGCGGCTGGCGATGGTCAAGCTAGCTTTGATCTCAACGCGGATGGCAGCATTAGTGTTGAAGCTCGCTTTCCAGGGAGTACCTATGACGGTCAAGTCAGTTTTAGAGAATCTGAAGCGCCCGCGAGCGCAGTTACCCTGAATAGTGCACCAACAGGAACGCTGCTCAAAACGACTGCTGCTGGCGCGGACAGTTACTTTATTAAAGCGGCTGACGGCAGCTGGCGTAATAGTGGTAATACAACTCTAACCCTGCCGTTACCGGCTGGCACCACGGCCAATTTTGTCACCTTAAGCATTTTAACCACTGACACCGATGGCAACGAGCTGAGCTATGACAATCTCGGCTTTAGTCCGGCGCATCCGCTTGCCGTGAATAAAGTGTTGAGTGCTGCCCCCGCGAAGCGCAGCGACTTCCTGCAAAATCTCTATGCGATTGAATTGGGGGCAACGGTTTCAGGATTTGACCTGCGCACAGCCATTTTCGGCGATGCCGCGCTGTTAAATGACGGGGTTCGGACGGTTGCTCTCAGCGGTGGCAGCGATGGCCGAGAGCCTACCCAAGCGGCCTTTGAAGCGGCCTTAAGGGAGCTAGCCAATGTGGAAGATATTTCAATTGTGGCGGCACCGGGCTATTCGGCTTTTGCGCAAGCGCAGGGCATTCAGGGGGCGCTCATTGCGCATGCTGAGCGGCGGCGGGCCTATCGGATTGCGGTATTAGATACTGCTGCCGAACTCTCTATCACTGAAGCAAGGGCCAGTAAAAGCCAAATCGATTCAAGATATGCGGCGCTATACTACCCTTGGGTAACCGTTGTCAATCCGCTTTCAAGGCCGGGGGATGCAGGTATCCCGGCAGAAATTAATTTGCCGCCGAGTGGATTTATTGCGGGTATTTATGCTCGCAATGATGTGGAGCGGGGAGTCTTTAAGGCACCGGCCAACGAAGTGGTGCGGGGCGCGATTCGGTTTGAACGGGAGGTGAACTTTGCTGAGCAAGAGGCGCTTAATCCCTTTGGGGTCAATTGCCTACGCTTTTTCCCAGGCCGGGGCTATCGGGTATGGGGAGCGCGGACAACCAGCTCTGATCCAGAGTGGAAGTATGTGAATATTCGCCGCTACTTCAATTATTTGGAGCAGTCGATCGATCGCGGTACTCAGTGGGCGGTGTTTGAACCCAATGGGCCACAGCTATGGACGAATGTGCGCGATACGGTTTCTTCTTTCTTGTACAACGAGTGGGTTTCGGGGGCGCTGTTGGGTAATTCTCCGGCTGAGGCGTTTTTTGTGAGGTGCGATCGCTCCACCATGACCCAAAACGATCTCGACAATGGGCGCTTAATTTGTCTCATTGGTGTCGCTGCGGTGAAACCTGCCGAATTTGTCATCTTCCGCATTGGCCAAAAGACCTCCGATGCGAGCAACTAAAGAGACGCTAATCGTTCTGTTCACAACTTGTTCTTACTGCCTAGAAAAGGAAAACAATTATGGCGCGCACCCATCCCTATCCTGCGTTTAATTTTTTGGTTAATCTCAATGGCCCAGTGGGGCCAGAGGAGCCCTTGGGCGGCTTTTCTGACGTCTCGGGGCTGGGCACTGAAGTGACCATTGCGGAATATCGCAATGGCAATGAAAAAGAAAATCGCACCCGTAAGGTGGCTGGGATTTTCAAAGCTTCCGATGTCACGCTTAAGCGTGGGGTGGTCGATTCTGCCGACTTGTGGGCGTGGGTGCAGGACACGCGCACCAAAGGGCCAGATGCTCAGCGAGAGGTGGTGATTACCCTGCGCGACGAGGCGGGAAAAAGCATTCAAGCCTGGAAGTTGCGCGGAGTTGTGCCGATGAAATATACCGCGCCGACCTTTGCCGCTAAAGGGGGCGGTGATTTGGCCCTAGAAGAACTCACCCTCTCGGCAGAAACGATTGAATTTGAGAAGCTAGGTTAAGGCCATGACCACAGGGCTAAGGTTCACCACGCAAGCACCGAGGGTCACGATCGATCCGAATCGATCGGATGTGGCCTGCTTTGTGGGTTTTGTTGGTAGGCGGCGATCGCCTGTCCCCGAAGCGATTCGTCAATGGCTGCAAGATCAAGGCTGGCAGCGTGGCCCCTATGCCCGTTCAGGGGCTCGTGACGGGGATCTTTCTTTATTGGATGTACCCGTTCCCATTGATAGCTGGGCCGTGTTTAATCAGCTGTTTGCGCCGGATGATCGATTAGTCTCAACCCAGTCTGTTCGCAAGGGCAGTACTTATTTGGGCGCAGCGGTGCGGTCGTTTTTTGTGCAAGGCGGTCGGCGTTGCTATGTGGTGCGCATGGGCGATCCTTGGCCAATGGCCACTGAGCGCAGCGAACGCCTCCCCTTGGTCTCCACGCTCCTTTCTGCCGATGCAGCAGGCAGCTTTGCCGCGCAGCCGAGCGATCGCACCTCCTGGCACGGCCTCGCTCATCTGTTTGGGCTCACCGATGTCTCTTTTTTGTGTCTGCCGGATTTGTGTGATGCGATCGCAAACGATCCCATACCCTTGAGCGGCAGCCAACCCCCGGTACGCAAAGCGCCCGAACGCTTTGTTACCTGCTCAGCTCCTCAAGCCGACTCTCCCGCCGATCATAGTCTCCGGGCCATACCCGCGCCGCGCTGTGGCGTCGAGGGCTATCAAGCCTGGGCCAGAGCCCTCAATTTGGTGGCGAATGTTTTAGAACAACAGCGCCATCAGCTCTCACTGCGACCCATTCAGCTCGTGGCCGCGGTTCCCCTACCGCAAATTGAAACATTGTCTAACGACAATCTTTTGCGCTTTTTAGAGGGGCCAGAGGCACTGTTCGCCCTTTCACGCCTGCCGGAAGATCGATCCTCAGCCGGTTTGGTAAGTCGGGTGGTGCAGCTGGTGTATCCCTGGATGCGATCGCTCGGTGCCGTCGCTTTGCCCGAACAGCTCGAAAGTCCGGAAGGCACTTTGCTGGGGATGCTGGCTCGCAACGCGCTGGTGCAGGGAACCTATCGTAGCGCGGCGACGTTGCCCCTGAGTGATGTGGTTGAACTGGTGCCCGCTTTGACGCGATCGCAACAATCCCAACCCAGCCCTCAAAACAACAAAGCACTGATTGAACGGGTATCTCTCTTTGGCCCTACGCCCAGCGGGTTGCAGCTGCTTTCCGATGTCACCACGAGCCTTAGTGAACCGGTGCGACCTGCCAGCGTTCATCGCCTGATCGGGGTGATTTTGCGGGCGGCTCAGCGACTGGGCGAAACCTTGGTTTTTGAGGCATCAGGGCCGTTGCTGTGGAGCCGATTAACGGAGAGTTTGCGCGGCTTAATGGAGAGTTTGTTTGACGCCGGAGCCTTACGGGGGCGTTCGGCCAATGAGGCTTTTTCGGTGAGGTGCGATCGCACCACCATGACCCAAAACGATATCGACAATGGCCGCGTCATTGCCCGGCTTGAATTCGCCCCAGCCTTGCCCGTAGAGCGCATCACCGTCACCCTCACCCTCTTCGACAACCCCCAAAGCCAGCTGCTGCCAGCGCTGATCACATCCCGCATCACATCTTTGGAGGCCGTGGCATGATTCCGAATGAAGTCAAAGAGAATCTGCTCTATCCGCTCCATGTGTTTCGCTTTCATGTGGAATTTCAAACCGATAGCCTAACCACGGGCGGCGGTGAAAACATGCCGCTCTGTGGCGGAGCCTTTTCTGAATGCACCGGGCTAGAAGCGAGCATGGAACCCAAAGTGATTAAAGAAGGCGGACGGAACTATGGGGACGCGCAGCGCTCTGGGCCGGTCACCTTTTCGACGGTGATTTTGAAGCGGGGAATGACCACAACTCGCGATTTGTGGAAATGGTTTGAGCTGGTGACGCGCGACAACGGCTATGCCTATCGCCTGGCCGCGATTGTGCGCATGTACAACAATCAAGGAGAAGAACGATTGGCCTGGAAGCTGGATAAAGCTTTGCCGATTAAATTTAAGGCCGCTGACCTCAATGCCAAAGGCTCAGAGGTGGGGATTGAAGAATTGCACTTGGCCCACGAGGGCCTCAGCTTGGTCAACACGAGTTCTAGTGGAGGCAAAAAACAATGACTGCACTTCAAAAAGCCTTCTTTAAAGTTCTCAGCGGGCGCAATCAAAACCAAGAGGTGCCGATTCATTTCAATCCGGTTTCTTTGCAGTACACCGTCAGCAACACCTTAGAAGAACAAGGCTCTGGCAACAGGCGAAAACAGCATGTCACTCAAAGCAGCGGCAAGCTGACGATGGATTTAATATTTGATACGACCTACGATGGCAGTGATGTTAGGCGCATCACCGATAAAGTTGCCCAATTTATGCAGCCCGACAGCCAAAATGCGCCGCCTGTGGTGGAGTTTGAATGGGGCAGCTACAGTTTTAGAGGCATGGTGGAATCGTTTAAAGAAACCATCGACTTTTTTGCTCCTACGGGTGTTCCGTTACGAGCGAGCGTTAACTTGACGCTGGCCCAACAAGACACGGTGTTTGAGCCGAACAATTACAGCCAGTTTGATCAAAACAACAGTCTGACACCCGACAGCGTCGATGTGCCCGCGCCATTTGAACCGGCAAACTATGCCCAAAAAGATGTCACTCAGCTAGCCACCCAAAGCGGTAATCCTCAAGCCGGCAGGGCACTTGCCGCGTTGAACCGGTTGGAGAGTATGCGATTTCCTGCAGGGGCGATTACGGTGCCTGAAGGGATAGATCTCAGAGGACCCGTGGCCTTCTCAGCCGGTATCTCGGATGGGCTCTCTCTTGGTGTCTCTGGCGGCTTCTCTGGCAGCTCATCTGGCGGTTCATCTGCTAGATCATCCGGCAGTGGACTGGGCCTCTCTCTCAACCTAGGTGGCCTTGCGTCTTCTGCCGGTGTCTCTGCTCGAGAAGGGGCGTTTGGTCAGCTGAAAACCCCTACTGGCGGCGCTTCTGTTCAGCTCGATCCGCTGCGGTTGATTGGGCCACCAGCGGCTGGACTCACGGGTGATTTGGCCAGTTTTCAGGTGGGCGGACAAAGCACCAGTCCTGGTGCTGGCAGTTTTAAGGCGGATGTGGGGGCGAATGCAGATTTGCGATCGCGCCTCCAATTCCGCTCTGGCTAATTGCACCTAGTCTTCGAGAAAAAGAAGTGTTTGCAGAAAAACAAGTGAGGAAACCAAAATGCCCGTTGTCTTTGACCAAGTTGTTGGCACCGTAGCGCCGCCACCTTCAGCCGGTGGGCCATCAGAGGCGGCAACACCTGCGCCGCCGCCGGCAGAGATTAAGCAGATGTTTGCGCAGATGTTGCGCGATCGCGCAAAAAGAACTGCCCGCCTCCGCGCTGATTAATTTTTTTAACCTTTTCCCTGGCACCTTCTATGCCCGAAGCCCCTACCACTGTCAACGCCGTCTACACCGCCACACCCACGGTGCAAATCGACGAACAATCTTTTGCCAAGATCAATGAGCTGCTGCTCGCCATGGAAATGACCGAGCAAGTCGGCGGACTTTCTTGCCTAGAACTGCGCTTTAGCAACATTGCCAGCGAATTTGGGGGCCTGGTCGACTTTGCCTTTGAAGATGATCGAATCCTCAAATTAGGCTCCGCTATTACGGTATATAGTGGTACTAAAACGCGACCTCAAGAGATTTTTCGCGGTCACATCACGGGCCTAGAAGCCGACTTTGGTGAAGAATCACCTCCCGAGCTAGTCGTGCTTGCCGAAGACATGGCTCAGCAGGCCCGGATGGCTCGCCGCACTCAGGTTTACAGCGAAAGCTCCCTGGCCGACATTGCCACCCAAATCGCTCAACGGCTGAGTCTGACTCCCGTGATTACCGGACTCACCCAAACCACCGATACCTGGGTGCAAATGAACGAAAGTGACCTCTGTTTTTTGCGACGGCTGTTGGCCCGCTATGACGCCGATGTGCAAGTCGTCGGCACAGAACTGCATGTGTCGCCTAGAGACGATGTGCGCAGAGGAGAAGTGGAACTGGCCCTGCACTCTCAGCTGAGAAAGGCTCGCCTGCTGGCTGATTTGGCCCATCAGGTGAATGAAGTCACCCTAACGGGCTGGAATCCGCTTCAGGGACAGCGAACGTCTGGCAGCAGCCGAGGTGATGCCTTAGGCCCCGGCCGGGGCCAAACGGGCGCGGAAGTGTTGCGGCGCACCCTTGGCGAGCGGCACCACCACATCAGCCATTTGGTAGCGCCGACGGATGCTGAAGCGGCAGCACTCGCAGCGGCGGCTTTTGATGATCGCGCCCGTCGGTTTGTGACGGTGTGCGCGACGGCAGAGGGCAATCCGGCCATTCGCGTGGGGACTTATACCAAGCTGACGGGGTTAGGCAATCGCTTCGACAATACCTACTACGTGGTGCAAACCTGCCACCGCTTTGATGTGACCCGAGGCTACGAGACTGACTTTGAAGCTGAATGCGCTTATTGGGGGGACCGGTAAATGCTGTCCAACAATCTCTATGACCAGGGTCTATATGAAGTATCTACGCCGGGTCGGACTGAGGGCTGTTACTTGGCCGAGGTGGTTTCAGTCAGCGACCCCGAAAACCTCGCGAGAGTCCAGGTGATTTCTCTCCATGCCGATGGCGTGATGGATCAAGACGGGCCGATTTGGGCACGGGTGGCGGTGCCCTTTGCGGGAAACAACCGAGGGGCGTTTTTTCTGCCCACCGTAGGCGATGAAGTGCTGATTAACTTTCTCCAAGGTGACCCTCGCTTTCCCATTGTGGTGGGCGGCCTATGGCATGGTTCAGCAACACCACCTGAAACCGTGAGTGGTCGCATTGATCGCTGGAGCATTGTGGGCGAGGCCGGTACACGCATTGCCATTGTTGAAGCCAGTGAGCCGACAATTTCTTTCACTACGCCGGGTGGGGTGAGCGGTGAACTGAGAGATACCGGCGGCGGTACGATTGAATTTATGGCGGCGGGGACGACCATTACCGTCGATAGCCAAGGCGTTTCGGTGCAGACGCCCAGTAAGGTTTCGGTGAGTGCTAGTCAAGTGGAGGTCACTGCCGGTCAGGTCACGGTCAATGCGGCGCTGTCGAATTTCTCTGGCATTGTCAAGTGCGATGTGTTGCAAGCGACCACAGTGATTTCGTCTACCTACACGCCGGGAGCTGGAAACGTATGGTGAATCATGGGGTTAAATTGCGCGGTCTGCGCGGGCCACAGAACAGTCCCATTGCGGGCTTAAGCGGAGATGCGCCCACAATTTTGCGGCGGTTGGATGAGAATCCGATTGCCGGGGTGTTGGCGGATTTGGCTAAGCCGGGATTGCAGGCGATCGCCAACAGTCTCGTCACCCAATTTACGGATCCTTGGCGCTTTTACCAACCCGTCCATCGGGTGTTCCATGTGGCCTTGCTCGAAGCGGTGTGTGATCCGTTTGGAGCCGATGTAGATGCATTTCAGCCCCGACTCGATCCACTGAAAATTGATAGTGCGGGACTTGTGCTGCGGCGCTATACGGAGGACAGCCAAGGGAATAGACTTCAGCAGCAGGAAGGGTGGCGATCGCTAGAAAACCCCGCCAACAACAACACCGTCAAACTGCGTGGCTGGATTCCTTTGCCCGATAGTGCATTAACGCAAGATCCGCAGCCTCAGCGATCGGTGACGAGACAGTTTGCGATCACAGGACGCTCCGCCAACCCGCCAGAAATCAAAACCGGACGGCTCGAACTCGACCGTCAGCTCTCGGTATTGCAGGCGGTAGAGGCCGCTTATTCCGAGCAGGTTCATCCTCTCTTCGTGGCCCCGCCAGAGGTTTGTGAGGCGATAGGAAAAACAGTTCTTTACGCCCTGATTCCGCTCACCAGTCAAGAATTGAGCGCCGCTGAAAATGTGACTTCGGCCTTTGGCCTAGACTTTGTGAAAAGTCACTTGTCGGAATTTTTGACCGCGACTTTGCCGGCAGATATTGACACTGATCGGCGCGATCGGCGCCGCCAAAGACCCAATCAAGACACCTACGAAGAGATCCTGCGGCAGCTCAGCGAAGAATTTGAACTGCTCAAAAATCTCTCCACAAGCCGAAACCTTGTCAACAGTCTCAATCGATTTAGTTTGTTTGTTGGCAGCGATCAACGGCTGGCCGGGAACGAACTTAAACGAGCCGCTCAACAGCTGAGCGAAGGAACCTCTCCCACCCTGCCCGCCGCCTGGGGCGTGATTGATAGGGCTACAGGTGAGGCGATCGCCCAACAGGTCAAAGCCATACTCGATCGGCGAATTACCCTGGCAATTCCGCAGCTCAATCGCTTTGACGAACTCGATCGCGACTATTCTGTGCGGGCCTTTATCCGGGTGAAATCTGACGATGGCTGTCCGCCCAAACTTTGGTGGAGTCCAGCCAGCAATCCCTTCACCATTCGCCGCTGGTATGAAAACACCCCGGTTGCGCCCGTGCAAATTGCCCTGCCCGATCTGATTGGCACCGATCTCAGCAAGCTCACACCCAATGTCACCTTTGCCGTCCCCGCCGGATTGTTCAACGCGATTGACGGCATGACCCTGGATGACTTGTTGAACGGCAAAAAGCCAAGCGGTGGCGGCCCTGCCCTCGACTGGATTTGTGGATTCAACATTCCCATCATCACCATCTGCGCCTTTATCGTGCTGAATATTTTTCTTCAGCTGCTCAATTTCATCTTCTTTTGGCTGCCCTTTATTAAAATTTGCGTCCCCATTCCACGGTCGTCCTCGGGAGGAAATGCGCCATGACTGCTCGTATTCTTAACAGCTCAACCAACGCCACAGCGTCCAATCCCAGCCTCATTCCTACCGGCTGGCCGCTGCTGAGCGTCCCCGACGACCAAGGGCAGCTGCATTACCCCAACTTGGCCGAGAGCATTCGCCAGTTGATTGAAATTATTTTGCGCACGCGCCCTGGTGAACAGCTAATGCGGCCAGACTTTGGCGGCGGCTTAGAGAACTTTTTGCAACAGTCCAACACGTTAGTCACTCGCCGCCGGATTCAATCGGCGATCGCCGACGCCTTGCAGCTGTGGGAGAACAGAATTTTGTTGCATCGCATCACCGTCGATGAAGTGCCTGAGCAGCCGACCCACATTCGGATCGAACTGGTCTATCAAATCAAGCGCAGCGGCCTTGCCCAGCAGCTAGGGATGACCATGGAGTTGGAGGGATAAACCATGCCGATTCGCCCGCCTGCTTTAGATGATCGCGATTTTACTGACCTAGTGGAGGAACTGCTGGATCGCGTCAGCGCCCATACCCCTGAGTGGTCACCCCGACTCGGTGATCCGGGCCGGACGATGATTGAGCTGTTTGCCTGGTTGACCGACACCATACTGTATCGAGCTAACCTGATTCCGGAACGTCAGCGGCTGGCCTTTTTGCGACTGTTGGGCTTGGGCCTCAGGCCTGCCATTCCGGCGCGGGGCCTGGTCAGCCTTAGCCGCGAAGATGAAACCATTGGCGTCGTGTCGCTACAGCCCTACGCCACGATCAAAGGCCCGGTGCCCTTTGAAACCCAAAGCGAAATCACCGTTTTACCGGTGACGGCGGCGGCTTTTTACAAGCGTGCGCTCAGCAGCACGGAAGCAGCGGCTTTTTCGAGCGATTTGCAGGCGGCGCTGAGCCAAATTTATGGGGTGGCGGCAACAGCGGCGACGCCCTATGTGACCACGCCCGTCTTTGCGAACGGGACAGAAAATTTTAACCTAGCCACGGCGGCGATTGACCAGTGCCTGTGGCTGGCGCTGCTAGCCCCTCAGCCTGAGCGAGTGGCACAGGTACGAGAGGCCTTGGGCCGTACGGATGAAAACGGACAGTCGCCCTTGCTCAATGTGGGGGCGGTGCCGCTGATAGAAGTGCCCGATCGCTTCTTTGGCGAAGACGCACTCGAAATTGGGCCGCGTGCTCGCCTACCCTTTACTTGGGAAATCAGTACGGGCCGTGAGGTGAATGATCGCCCTGAGTACTTGCCCTTGCGGGAGGTGGCCGACTCCACCGGCGGCCTCATTCGTCCAGGGATTTTCCGCCTCGCCCTGCCTGCACCTGATTTTATCGGGGCGCTCAGTAACGATGTGCAGGCCGATCCGCAGGCGGGCACGGGCGATCGCCCCCCGCGATTAGACGACCCCGAAACCGCCGCTCGCTTAGTCACCTGGATTCGCCTGCGGCCCACAGCCATGATGAGTAATTTCGAGCTGAGCTGGGTGGGGATTAACGCGGTTGAGATTGATCAGCGGCAGACGTTGCGCGATCGCATCATCGGGGTCAGCAACGGCAGCGCCAACCCAGAATTCGCCCTACCGAGTCTGTCTGTCGATCCGCAGAGTCTGCTGATTGAAATTGACGAACCGAACCAAGGCTATCGACCCTGGCGCGCCATTGAGGATCTGTCGCTGGCGGACCGCGATGACAAGGTATATCAGCTCGATGCGGAAGCCGGTACCGTGCGCTTTGGCGATGGGCTGCGCGGTCAGCTGCCGCCGGTGGGGCAACGGGTTCGTGTCGCCCGAATGCGTTCAGGGGGCGGTCGGGCTGGCAATTTGCCCGTGGGCAGCCTGAGTGAAATTTCGGCGCAAGATCTGCGCGGCAATCCGGTGAGCAAGCTTAAGGTGCAGCAGCCTTTACCCACCCAAGGCGGCGAAGATGCGGAAGATTTAGCGACGGCTGAGCAGCGCATTCCGGCTTTTTTGCGACATCGCGATCGCGCCGTCACCAGCAGCGACTATCGCCAACTCGCCGCCGACACCCCCGGCGTCCGAGTTGGCCGGGTCGAAATTTTGCCCCGCTTCCATCCCCACCGGGTGCCGCAAGCTGGCGGCCTCAGCGCCGATGAAATCCCCGGTGTCGTCTCAGTCATGGTCTTGCCCTTCAAAGGGAGCGCCACCCCCCCCAATCCCCGCCCCGATCGCCCCTTTTTAGAAGCCGTTCACGCCTATCTCGACAGTCGTAGGCCGCTGGGCACGGAGCTGTATGTGATTGGCTGCCAGTACCGGCCCTTGGGCTTGAGCGTGGGGGTGGAATTGCGGGATGGATTTAACCGCGACAGTGTGCTGCTCAGCATTCGTACGGCGCTGTTTGAGTTTCTGTGGCCCTTGATTCCGGGCGATCTGTCGGGTCAGGGTTGGCGGTTGGGGCAGACGGTGCGCGATCGCGACCTAGAAACCCTCGTAGCTCGCGTAGAAGGTGTGCGCAGCGTGGATCGGGTGAATCTGTTTAGCCAGCAGCCCGACGGCAGCTGGCGTCGAGTAGAAAATCCAGTCCAACCCAGCCAAGTGGAGATTCGCTTAGCCACCTGGGAGCTGCCCGAGCTACTGGCTGTCATCGTTGCCGAAGGGGCTACCCCAACCACCCTCGCCAGCCTGCCGCCAGCGATAGGCGATGATTTGGGCGTGGGCGTCCCCGTGGTCGTGGAGGTGTGCTGATGGCAGATGCTAATGGCCAAAAGTTCTGGATGCTCTCTGAAGCCGAAGATTGGCCGCTTCAGGGCACGGGCGATGTGCCGGGGGTGGCCTACGATGGCGATCGCCGCCGTTTGCGCCTAGCCAGCCAGCGCCTATTACCCCTCTGGCCCAACCGCTGGAGCCTACAGCTGATTTTGCCAGCGGTTGGAGAGGCGGCACCGACGACCAGTGAACCCTTCACCTTTACTGCCCAGCCGCCCGTGGGGGACGATCTGATCATGATTGGCGTTTTGCCCACCAGCTTGCGCGTCAGCGATACCTCGACTGATTTACAGCTGCGGGTAGTCAATCTGGGCAGCCAAACCCGAGCCACCGTGACGCTGGGATTTCCAGACGGGCGTTACACCACGCGCAGCGCCGTGCTGAGCGCAGAGACCGCTGGTAGCGCAGAGTCCGCTGGTACAGACCAGATCCTAACTTTGCCACTCATTCCCAATCAGCCAGGGGCTTGGTCACTGCGGCTGACGCTGCCCGACGGTCGCCAGAGTGCGCCCTATCACTTCACGGTGCTGCGCGAACTTGCCGCTCCTGCAGAAATGCCTGTAGAAATTTCGGGCTTAGAAAGCCTCACCGCGCCTGATACGCCCGCCTTTCAGCGCCTTGTCTTTACCGGGCGAGGATTCCAGCCCGGTATGAGAGGCCGTCTCACCCTGCCTGGTGACAGCCTGGACATTAGCTCGGGTGAGATTCAATCGGTGAGTGACAATCGCTTTGAGCTGTTTATTAACTTGCAAACGACAGCCACTGAAGCCGCCTTGCGTCTGCTGGATGCGGTGCCCCAAGCACAAGATGCCTTTGGCACCACAGCTCGCTGGGATGCGACGAGTAACCGAGTGGTGGCGAGTGGTGCATTGCCCGCCGACAGCAGCGAGGTGGGCATTTACCTGCCGCCGCCTGCGCATCGGCCTACGGACTTGACCATGGGCTACGACGGCATTTTGTATGGGGTGCTGCACAATCCGGGCGAGAACACCGCTCAGGTGGTGATGGTGGATCGGCGCGATCGCTGGCACCCCTTCTCGGTACCCTTACCCACAGGCTTTGTCCCCTGGCGCTTAGCCGCCCATCCCGCCGGCGGCGTCTGGGCCCTAAACCGACGCGATCAACCCACTCGTCAGCTCGTGCGCATCCAGGGCGAACCGCTGCCGCGTCAGGCGCAGCAGACCTATACCGCCGACACCTTTCGCCCCTGTGAGGAGAATCCAAATCCGCCGCTATCGCACCTGCTATGGTCTGGCAATCTCAATCCTGGAGAACTGGGGGTTGCGATCGCCACCAGCCCCCAAGGAGAACTGGCCTTGCTCAGCTGGGTGAGTGGCGAGTCGGCCCAACTGCGGCTGTGGCAAGGCGAGAACTGGCAACCGCCAATCACCTTAGAAGGCAGCCAACATCCCTTTAGCTTTAAATGGCTTGCCCCCCGTCAAATTGCCCTGCTGCTGCCGGGGCTGACGAGCGAATCGGTGGTTTATCAGCTGCCTGAAATCGCCTTAAGTCCCACACCGCCAGAAAGTCCTGCTGCCACAATTTCCCTGCGTCCTGGCGGCGGCTTCTATCCCCTCCGGCAATACAGCAGCGGCCCTTTCTTCAACGGTGTTACCCAGCCGCCCAGCTATCCCACCGCCAGTGGTCCTAAACCCCTTTACCCGCTCTCCACCCGCGCCTTCGCCCCCAGCGGTACGACCGCACCCCAGTTTTTAGACAGCCACAATGTCCAAACCGTCTGGCACCGGCTGTACCTAGAAGCGGTGATACCGCCCAAAACGGGCATCCGCGTCTTCTTGGCGGCGACTGACGAGCCCATCGCACCAGCTGAAGATGCGGCTGACTGGTTCGAGCATCGCTTTGGCCAACGGTTTGCCCCCGGCCAGCTTACCCCTGGCGATCCGCCCTTTGACCGACAGATTCCTTTGGGCGCTTGGGTATCTCAAGCTTCAGAAGTGCCCTATCACAGTGGGCTGTTGGGCTGTCCGATCCAGCGCAATCAGCAGGGGCTGTTTACGGCGCTGATTCAACGGGTGGGGCGGAAGGTGCGATCGCTCCAAGGTCGCTATCTTTGGGTGCGCCTAGAACTCAAAGGCGACGGCCACAACACGCCCGAAATCGCCGCCCTGCGGGCCTACGCCTCCCGCTTCTCCTACCTCAACCAATATCTGCCCGCGCTTTACCGCGAATCGCTCTTTGGCCCCGATGCCGATGCACCCGGCATCAGTAGCCCCGCCGACTTTTTAGAGCGCTTTCTCGACAACTTTGAAGGCATTCTCACCCCCCTAGAAGACCGCATTGCCCAAGCCGACTTACTCACCGATGCTCGGACAGTCCCCGCAGAGTCGCTAGACTGGCTCGGCAGCTGGGTCGGCATTGCCTTTGACCCTGGCTACCCCGCCGCGCGCCGTCGCCGCTTACTGCAAGCTTCTCCCCAGTTGCACCGGCAGCGCGGCACGCTCAATGGTCTCAAACATGCCTTGGATATTGGCACCGATGGCGCTGTACAAGGCGGCGAAATAATTGTCTTAGAAGATTTTCGGCTGCGGCGCACCTTTGCCACCATCCTCGGGGCAAATTTAGCCGATACGCTCAATCCGCTAACAGCGGGGCTGTCGGTCAGTGGCAATTCCTTTGTGGGAGATACCCTGGTGCTCGGCGATGAAACCCAGCGAGAGTTTTTGGCGCTGTTTCAGGCGGATTTGCCTTTGGAGAATGCGAGCGATCGCGCTGCCATCGCCGCCTTCTTCGACCGACTCGCCTACCGTGTCACCGTGTATGTCCACAACGATGTCACCCCGCAAGATCTGGGCCTCATTCGCCGCATCGCCGAGCTAGAATCACCGGCCCATGTGCTCACACGCGTCGTCACCACCACCCGCCCTTTTTTAGTCACCCTCTCTGCACTGGTAGGCCGAGACACTTACCTCCGACCCGAACAGCCCCGCCCAACGGTGACGCTAGATCGCTCACAGATTGGGGTTTACGACATTTTGCAACAGCCTGCGAGCCTAGATCCTCGACTGACTGGCAACCTTAATGCCGACTTGAACTATCCGTTGGCGCGGGCAGCGGTGGAGCGATCGCCCCAAGTCGGAGAATCTTTTTTCCTCGATGGCAGTAACTCCGAAGCTTCTGGGGGACGGAGTATTAGCCGCTATCGCTGGACGTTGAGAGAGGGGGAGGTACCGGATGGATAAATATGATTGCCGTGCCCCCTTAGCCCCCAAGTTTGGGGGGAACCGGGCTCAGCGCCCCCAAGTTTGGGTGTCGGGGGGCGTCCGAGAACGTCTAAAACACTTATATGAACAAACTGATCGCATAACCCAAGGAGAACACCATGGCTGAATTTAGTCCCAACAAACCCGTCGAAACTACCGAGCCTAAGGTAGAAGTGACCATCGATCCGAATAATCCTTTTCCGGTTGGTCGGCTGCGCTTTCGCTTGGTGGTCACCGACGATGCGGGCAATGAATCTGCGCCCGATGAAGTCGATGTGATTATTCGAGATAGTGAGCGGCCTACCGCTGTGCTCGACGCGCCTAGAGCTGTGAACTTTCGCGAGAGTTTTGCCCTGGCAGGCGATCGCTCAAGCGATGTGGGCGGGCGCATTGTCACCTACCGCTGGGAGCTAATCGAGGCTCCTGAGCGGCCCAATGGCCCCGTTTTTGATGGCCCCGTCATTGTCAGACCCATTCCGCCCATTACGCCCATTAACCCGATCGACAACGGCTAAGTCCTTACTTAGGTTTTCACGATGGTCAAATTTGAACTACGCAAACCTATTGAAACGAGAGCACCCAAGATTGAAGTAGACCCTGATCTTTTACCAGGTGTCTATCGGTTTTCTCTGGTGGTCATTGATGAAGATGGCAACGAGAGTCGCCCAGATGTGTTGACGATTCAAATTCGCCCAGAGCGGGGAAGAGGGCCAAATCTCGATAGGCCAAATCTCGATAGGCCAGATATTCGAGGGCCGAATCTCGATAGGCCAGATATTCGAAGGCCGAGTCGAGGGCCGAATCGAGGACCGAATCGAGGACCGAATGCCTGAAGGTCGAGGTATCCGAGGACCGCATGATTTGTTGAATTCGTAACGTTTGGCATGGAGAGGCTTATGTCTACAACCTTTGATCCACTGGCGGCTGGCCCCGGCTCAGCTGATCGGGCCTTACCCGATCGGTTGTTTTACGCGGCTGGGGTGTTGCTCGATGCGCCCGATCTGGCGGCTGAGCAGCTGTATCATCGGGGGCGGTTGGCGCGATCGCTCGCCTACCTCCAAGGTTCCGGCACCGTCTCGGGCCTCCGCGTCCTGTTCCAATCGGCGTTAGCACCGGGCGATCGCGATCCAAACGATCTTATAGACCCCGAAGATACAAACTCTGGCCGCCTCTATCCCGATGGTCGCGAGGCCCGAATTTTGGTTCAGCCCGGACTAGCCATCGACCGTCTAGGCCGCCTCATTGAAGTACCGGGGGCGTCTTGCCTGCGCCTACAGCCCTGGCTAGACGAACAGCCCACCGCCCAGAAGGAGCAAGCCACTCACCCTCAAGGAGCCGCCGCCGACACGCTCATCAGCCGTACTGGCTCGCCCAATGGCATCACCGTCAGCGCTGCCAATCGCGGCATTGTCGCCGATGTGTTCATCCGCTTCCAAGTTTGCGAAGCGGGCGGACGCACCCCTGCCTTTGCCGCAGGCGCTTTCGACGCCACCAACGCCAACGTCCCCGCCCGTCTGCGAGACAGCTACGAAATCAATCTCATTCTGCGCCCCGAAGCCACGAATGATCTGCCCACGGAGCTACCACTCAGTCCTTGGCAGACGGCAACTTCACTCAGCGAACTGCAAACCGCTTTATTTGAGAGCTGGGAAGAAACCACCGCCGATTGGGATGAACAAAATCGCCCCGAGCCCCGAGCCGAACATGCCACTGGCCAAGACACCACATCGGTTTTCCTGGCTCGCTTGCTAATCATTCCGGGTGATGAAGATAGCGGGCGATCACTCGCCGCCCAAGTGGACAACTACAGCCGCAGCTTCCTCTATCCCAATGGCGCGATCGCCCGCTGGATAGCGATCGCCAACCCATAATCGTTTCTCTCTTCCGCCCCGTCTCTCCGCACACAAAGGAGTCTCCCCATGGCCACCTCCCAACCCTCCCGAGAATTTATCGATGCCAGCGAATTCGCCACCCTCCAGCGCACCGGCACGGTTCTGCTTACCGAGCGCCGCCGCCCGCTGTACTTTGATGGACGGTTCCTGGCAGCAGCGGATCTCACCGCTGAGCAAACGTATTTTTTAGGCCGTCAAGCCACGCTCAATCGACTGAGTGGCTTTGGCGTATTGCAGGGTCTAGAGGTCTCTCGTCCAACGGGAACCGGCGATCAGTTGGAGGCTTTTCAAGTGGCGATCGCCCCCGGCTGTGGTGTCACCCCGAGCGGCGAGTCCGTCATCCTCGAAAACCCGCTGACGATCAGCTTGGCCAATACGGCTCGAATTGAAATGCTCAATGCGGCCTTTGGTGTGGGCGAGGCGATTCGAGATCCGGCGCGATCGCAAACCGGCCTCTTCATCCTGGGCCTGCGCCTCGTGGAATACAGCGACACCCTGATTGCCAGCTATCCCACTAGCAGCACCGGCCCAGGCAATATCACGAGCCAATTTGGCGAAATTGTCGAGGCCACAGCGGTGACCCTGGTGCGCTATAGCAACTTGGAGGGGGAGCGGTTGCGATCGCAAATCGCCCGCGACATTTTTGTCAATGAAACCGTGCCCAACCTGCCTGCCAACCTCCTACCCCTGGCCATGGTCGCCCTCGATCAGGGCGCGGTGCGATGGATTGATAACTTTTTGGTGCGCCGCGACCTAGGCAGCACCGCCCAAGGAACCCTTGGGCTCAACACCGTGCCTCGGGCGCTGCGCTCCGCCCACCTGCTGCAGTACGACCAGCAGCTGCGCGAGATAGAGCCGACCGCAACTGCGGGCTTTTCAGCCGCCAGCTACTTTGATACGCTGCCCGCCGCCGGACGCCTGCCCAAATCCGCCGTCAACCCTGCCGACTTCAGCCAGCGCTACTTTCCTGCTGAGGTTACCGTCGAGCTCACCGTCGCCCCCACCGACGAAATTGCCGCCCTCGTAGAAGACTCCCTGGCCCTGCCACCGATTGACTTGCAAGACAGCCCCGCAGAATTTGAAACCCTTTCTCTGCTGCTGATTATCCCCATGACCCGCCAGCAGCTCTATAGCTTTAGGCAGGATCTGGCGGCGGCCACCGTACCCCCACCAACACCCTCCCCACAGCCGATCTTTCAGCCGATCTTTCAGCCCGGTTTGAGGCGACCGCTCACCCTCGCCGCCCCCGGCCTCATCGCCAAACGCAACCCCCTCGAAAAACTATCCCGGCTCAACCAATCCGTTTTGCCGATTTTGCCCCCCGCCAACCCGGTCGATAGCCTGTGGCGCACAGCGCTCGCCAATGCCGCTGAGCTTTGGTACATTCGTCAGCGCAATATTCCCTATCAGGCCGATATTGTTGGCACCACCATACCCCTCGCCAGCGACGATGCCAGCGTGGAATCTAACCTGATTGATCGCCTAGATCGGCTCAATCTCAGTGAGCGCTTCAGCGACCTGCGCACCAGTACCCTGGGCCGCGCCGATGTGGTTTCACTGCTCTCCTCACCCCAGATCAGCCGCTCTGAACTCCTGCTGCGCAGCACCTTGAATGAGCTAGAAAACGCACCGATTGAAACGCCGTCGGGCGATCCAACCGTCCCGCCAACCGAGCGGCCGATCGACCGCGCCACTGTGCTGCGGGTGGCCGAACAGTTTGGCGATCCGCGCTTGGGCGAAGGGCTGAGCCGCCTCGAAGCGATCGCCCCCGAAATTCGCGAAAACGACGTGGTGGTGAATACATTGGCCACCTCTGGCGATGCCATTGCCCTCGATAAAATCGCCCGCACCCTTTCACCCACCGAACTCACCAGCTTTAGCCGCGAGCTGACCACGCTTGCCGGCAGAGGCAATACCGCCGCTGTCAATTCCCTTGTTCGCAACCGCTTGGAGGCGATCCAATGAGCGTCATTAAAAAAATTATCGACCCGCTGCCGAACGAGCAGGTCGTCGCCATCAGTCCCTCACCCGAAGCTGCACCGACCGCCGACCGCCAGCGCCCCGGCCGCCGCCGCCTCAACCTCTTTACAGGCCGCGCCCTCAGCCATCAAAACCTACAGCTGGAGCAAACTTACCGCGACACCCATCTGGCCCTGCTCGGCCAGCAGCGTTCCCCTGGCGTCGTAGAAGGCCTAGAAGCGACGATCATCCGCCGTCCTGTACCCACCGATGCGGCTACCGATAATCCGCTCAATGACTTGCTCCTCATAGAAGCGGGCGTAGGCCTCAGCCAACAAGGCGAAGAACTGCGCTTAGCGGCTCGTCATACCGTGAGGCTCGGTGATTTGCCCGTTTACGCCCCGCCAGAAGTGCTTTCAGGCACCGATACCACCTTGGGCGATGGCAATAGCCCGCTGGAACCGAGGCGGTTGGGCGATTCACTGCAAACGCTGGTGAACCGAGGGGTGACCTTACCCCCAGCAGGCATTGTTTTGTTTCAGCCCATTACCACCGAGAGTAGCGGTGCTGAAGCCAGTAGCGACCCCTGCCACATCGATGTCGCCGGACTGGCCTTTGCCAACCGTCAGCTGATCGAGGGCTCGCGGCTCATTTTTTACGCTTGGCCGACAGAATGGCTGGCCTTGCCGACCCTAGAAGCCGAGACGGGAACCGCGCAGACCGCAGCCGTCAACCGCTGGCGCAGCCGTTTGGCCTATGCCATTTTCCGGCGCGAGCTCAGGGATCCCATGCCTTGGGCCGAAAGGGGCGTCCCGATTGCACTGCTGGGCTTTGATCTGAACTGGCAGGGTTTGTTTAGCGATCGCCACGCCGTCGCTCGCCAAGGGGGACGCGCCCACCATCGCGCCATCTCCGTACCCGACTCAGGTAATCCCTTTCTCTGGCAGGCCCGCATTGAGCAATTTGCCGAGCAGCTAGGCGAACTGGATCTCAGCCAAATTCCTCCCGAACAGCTGGCCGATTACTTTGCTTGGCTACCCCCCGTGGGCGGCCTGCCCAATTATCTAGTCAAAAATCTAGCCTTGCCTGCTGAGACAGCGAGTAATCCTGCTGTCCGTAGTCAGCTCTTTTTCCCCACGGGCTACCGCGTCGAGGCCGCCCCCATCCCCGAAGAGCAGCTGGATTTGGTTTTCCGGGAAAGTGCATCGTTGCTGCCCTACGACACCGTCAGCAACGATGCTTCTAGCCAAGTCAAACTGCTGGTGCCCGTGCCCCAAAAGCTGTACGACCCCAACTTACTTAAGGTTGAAAGCCTCGATCCAGAATTTACTCTCACGTTGAACCGCTTCATTAATCGACGAGCCGCCGTGTTGCACCGTCGTCAGCTGGTGCGCGATCGCGCCAACCGCCTCCAACTAGCCATCACCGGGGAACCTATCCCATACCCCAACCCCGACCCCGATCAGCTCGAAACCGGCGAAAAGGCCGCCCCCGATGCGCCCTTTACCAGTCCGAGTGCGCATCAAAGTGCGATCGCCCAAGGCCTGCATGAACATGGCTTTACCGTGGCCAGCTCCGCCGCCACCTTTCGATTGCAAGCAGGCGATCGTCTGATCACCTACGTCTATCTCGATCCCGACCATCCCCCCAGCGAGCTGATGCTCACCTTTCAGCTCGGCGCTGACAGCGAGCACCGGGCCTATTGGGGCGCGATTAATCCTTTGATCGATCGTGGACTCGCAGGCACCACCAGCCACCGCCGCCTCGGCGAACGACCGGCCCTAGACGAGTGGGTTCGCCTAGAAATTCCGCTCGATCAGGTGGGCTTAAACCCCGGCAATATCCTCACTGGCATGCTGTTCACTCTGTACAATGGCCGTGCCGCTTGGGGCCATACCGCTCGGCTTGGCAGCGATGGCACTGAGCAGATATGGGTGGGCACCGCCCTGCCCCCTGGCGCGACAGAAATTGCCGCCAATGAGCCTTGGCTCTGGCTCATGGCTGACGAACGACTCACCCCTTTTGAAGAGCGCTACGCCCTCGAAACGCAAGCAGGCGCTACGGTGGTTGCCCCCATCGCCGCCCTTAAGCTCGCCCTTCAGACCAACTCCCCGCTGGATCGCGATGCGGTGCGGCTGCCTCGTTTGGCCACTGACGCTGAAAACACGCAGCTCGATGCGCTGCTGAACAGTCTGCCGGCCGACTCACCTGTCAAATCCGATATCGTCCGCCGCCTGCTGCGCATTCAAGGCATTCTGAGTGCGGCTGAGCGAGATCGCCTGATTTCCCTCGCCGCGAACAGCCCTGCCACCGTCCGCACCGCCTTCACCAACGCCCTGGGCGATCTGTTCCAACAGTCACAAGACAACACCACGCTGGCCATTTTGGATGACAAAGGGCTGGCTGCCTTGATCCAAGAGCTGGAACGCCTGACCAATCAAGCTGATGACCAAATCGAATTTGGCTTTTTGCAGGTGCGCACAGACATGTTCCGCGTTCGGCAGTTTGTGCTGGGCAATGAAGAAGCCAGCCGCCTTTCGGTATCGCCGACTTTGAGTGCGATCGCCCAACGCGACACCGCTGCCGCTGCCCAAAAAGACCTCAGTGCCTTTTTCAACCGGATCAAAACCGACACAGTCCCCACAGCTTCAGTTAGTGCAACGGAGCCTGGCGCGCCCACAGATGCTGGGCTGCTGCTGACTCGCTTTGAAGCGCCCACTAGCTTCATTCGCAATGCTTTTACCCTTGAACGGGCAGAAGCAGAGGTGGTGAATCCCACCGTCGTTAGTTCTAGCCTTTTCAGTTCTAGCGGAGTCAGACTGGCCGCCGAACAGCCGCTTTTAGCCCAGCCCGCCCTGTTCAATCTTGACAGCGCAGCGGTGAGCCGGGTAGGCGCATTCGATCTCTCTAACTTTGTGGTAGAAGCACCCACCACTGGCCTAGCAGGAACTTTTGGGCTCACGCGTGAGCCGCTGCTTGGTGCTCAACTATCCAACACACGACTGCTCGAAGCCCAGTCATCGGCGAGTAAAGATCTCTTTTCCAAACAGAGCGAGGAGAGCATTGTTCAACAATCTCCTTTAATCGGCAAAGTGAACCCAAGCATCACCATTGCCGAGCGATTAAAAGAACCCCCCGCCCCCGAAGCGCGTAACTACACTTTGGCCGGTCGAGTCTCAGTGATCAGCAACCTCGCCAGTTCCAATTTGTTCAAAGATATTCCTGTACCGGGCGGGGTCGATGCCACCTTTGGCCAAATTAAGCAAAGGCCCGGATCGATTGCCGTTGACCCAGGCGATTTGCCCACCACCCCCGATGAAGCAGAATACTTCTCCTCCAGCGTGCGTGTGCTCGACAACACCGTGGCCGCGCTGCGCCTGGCCGAAGGGCGAATTTCGGACTACCGACAGGCGATCACACAGGCCCGCCAAACCCTCCAAGCCGTCCAAAACCTGCGGCAACAGGCTGATAGCCGCCTTGCCGTCATCGGGGGTGAGCTAGCCGAAGCCCGCCACGATGTTTCGGTCGCCCGCAGCCTCATCGCCGAAGAGCAACAGCGTCTCGGCGAAATCAATCAAAAACGGCAGAACATCCTCGCCACCCAAGTCCCTTTCTTGGTCTATCACCGGCCCCGTACCCTCGGCCCCGACACCGATACCCCTGTTCGCAGCCTGCTGCCGAGTGTACAGCTCCCGGCCAGACCCGCCTGCCTCAATCGCCAATGGCCTCTCCCCGACGCCCTGCAAGAGGCCACTGATCTGTTGCGGCGATCGCCCATGGGCTGGTTTACCCACCTGCCACCGTTGCTCAACCGCTTTGATCGCCCCGAAATTCTGTTCGGCGCTATTCAACAGGCGACGCTCACGGCCCAGCAAAGCACGGCCTCCTTCAACCCAGGGTTGCAGCGCTTAGCCAATCAAACGGCCAACCAAACGGGCCTCTTTGCCCAATCGATTAGCCGCACATTCATTGCCCAACAGCAAACCGTGAGCAGCTATCGCCTCGCCACCGCTCAGCTCGATCTCAATCCGCTCTTGGCCGCCAGTTGGCAGGGCTTGCGCGATCGCGCCACCCTCTCCCTCTCCCTAGGCGATCTGATCCACGGCAAATACGCTCGCAGTGGCCTTTCTGCCGCCGCCGCCCAAGAATTTGAAGACCTCACCCGCGCCTTGGGCTGCCTTTACGCGGGCTTCAGCGCCATTCGCCCCATCCTCCGGCTGAACTGGGCCGAACGCATCAGCCAATTCGACAGCCCGATTAACCTGCGCAACTTTAGCGCCCTGCCCCGCTGGGGAGACGTTGACTATCTCGAACGGCGCGAACTTCAGTCCGTCGCTGACTGGCTATATCTGCGGGTTTCAGCTCAGCAGGCAGCGGCGATTGCCCTCCTCAACGACCTCGTACGCATCTGCATTTTGCTCGCCAGCGCCGCCCCGGTAAATCAAATTATCGCTGGTCGCATTGTCGAACCCACTTCTGTTAACAAAGGAGGCCATATCAGCATTGCCATCGATCCCGCTCGGGTTCGGATTGGCATGAATGTGTTGCTCTATGGCGGCGACAATCGCATTGTCGCCCAAGGCCGCGTTGAAGATCTCAGTGGCGATCGCGCCGCTGCCCGGATCACGCAAACGGCCACCGCCACCGTTCAGCTGGCTGCCAATGCCCAAGTTCGTTTTATGAGCATCGACAATTCGGGCGAAGTCGCCCAGGAGCAGACAGCAGTTCAGACAGCGGCGGTAGCCTCGCCCGTCGAGTTAGCCACCAATTTTTCAGCCAGCTTCTCGGCTAATGCGCTCAACCGTTTTTCTAGCAGTTCTTCAGGCAATTTCTCAGGCAACTTGCTCAGATAATTTCTCAGGCAACTTTCTTTAAAGGTGAGGTCAACCCCAATGCCCACAACCTCTACCCATAATCGTACCCATACTCGTCAAGTCCATCAGGTGAGTCTGAGTGCCCCCAGCCAAGATCTCGTTTGGCGGGGGCAGCGCCTGCTCGAAGATGCTTTGCACACGGCTAGTTTGCCTGCTGCTGAGACCAGTCAGCTACTGTTTATTCGCCACTTAAATGTCGGTACGATTCACAGCGATCAAAGCGCCATGAGGCTTTCTGTAAATCTAGAAAAACAGATTCAGCAGCTGATTGCGATCGCTACCCCCGGTACCCATCCCACCGCCGTCCAAGCCCCCGTCGTCAGCTTCCCCGACGACCTCAGCGCCTACAGCCACTTCGCCCATTGCCTTTGCACGGGCCAATCCCTAACCGCTTGGTTTTGGCCCCGACTATTGCCCACTTGGAACTCAGCCCTCTCTAAAGCTGACACGGTTCATTTACTGCTCTCTCACTTGGCCACTCACCCCCTCGCACCCTTCGCCACGGCCACCGTCCTTCAGCATCTCTACCGCCAAGGGGTGCTCTCACCTTTGCTTGCCCTTTTTCAACCGGAAGATGGTCCTAAACTCTTAGCTCAAAATGGCTGGAGCGTACCAATTTTTGCTGATTCGATTCCCTCGGTAGGCTTGGCTTCTGCTCCCTTCTTGGCAGCACTGATTCACCCCTGGCCCATCGAAGATTCGCGTACCCTTTGGCTTGCCGCCATGGGTCTGGTTGCTGAGCATCCTACGTTGGCGCAGACGAACAATCTAATGGCGATCGCCCAGCGCCAGATCTCCCTTCATTTTGCGCCAGCCCCATCCAGCGATCCGATAGCAGATTCTTCTCACCCAAGCGCAACGACCACTGAGCCACAAAACCCGCTGCCTAGCTCACGCCACTCTGAACCTCAATCAAAGGCCGCTGATTTTCCTGACGACTTCCGCGCCTCAGAGCTCACTCAGCCTGAAGCGCTTACCTTAAACTCACGGAACCCGCTGCCTGGTTCAGGCTACTCTGAACCCCAATCAAAGGTCGCTGATTTTCCTGACAATTCTTCCACCTCAGAGTTCACTCAGCCTGAAACGCCCACCGAACAATCACTGCCAGCACTGGTCTCTCCTCCAAGTCAGCTCAGCACTTCGGCTGCCGTTCCCCAACGCTCTCCGCTAGTTCAATCCACAACGCTTTCAGGCACCTACACAGACTATGCCGGTCTCATGTACTTGCTCAATCTGTTGCAATACCTACAGCTACCCGCCTACTTACCCCAATACAACGATCCCGACACCTTTTCCCAGACCTTGCTAGGCTATGTCGCCCACCGGCTCGGCGTTCCCAACCAAGATCCCATCCTCACCTCACTCATTCCTTTCGCATTCATCCCTCATTCTCCCCTACATCCTCTCTGGTATAGCGCCCTCAAAACCTGGAGCCGCCGCCATACCGGCCTAACCCTAAAAGCTCTCATCCAGCGCCCCGGCGAACTTGCCCTTACCCCTACCCACCTCGATCTCACCTTTGACCTTAACCAGGTAGACATTCGCATCCGCAAAGCTGGACTCGATCTCAACCCTGGCTGGTTGCCCTGGTTTGGCCGAGTGGTGGCCTTTCACTATGAACCCTTTCACGAGCGGCGCACAGGAGGCACCCCATGACACCAACTGCCGATCCCCCCCTCAGACTGCGTACCTTTGCGCTGGCTGCGATCGCACAGACGCTCATCGGCTCAGCTCCAGACGCAAGGGAGCCGGAGCTAGATTTTTTGCGATCGCAGCTCACTGCCGCCACCGCCACCGCCCCCACCTGGCAGCAAGGCCTCAAAACCTACCTTGCCCAACCCCTCCGCCGAGACATCCCCTTACTAAAACTCTCCCGCGACTTTCACCTCACCCTGCTAGAAATGCTGAGCGTCGCCCTAGCCGCCGCCGTTGAAGACGATGTCTTAGTCGGTCGCGCCCTAGCCCGTGTCCAAGCCCCCCTAGGCGGCTCTCGCCCCACCCTCAGCCTGATCGCCACCGCCTTCCGCGATCTGAGCCATCCCCGCGCTCCCATCCCCGCCTTACTCAACGGTGTCGCCGTTCAAAGCGGCCTGCTCACTATCCTCAACAGCAACGCTCCCCTGCCCGAACGCACCCTCAGCATCCCCACCCATCTCTGCTTTGCCTTCGACCACCTCGATGCCACTGTTCCCGGCACCACGCTCGGATTCGGCACAATGCAGCCCGTCCCCCTCGCCGACTCTCTGCTTACCGCAGCCAGCCAATACGCCAACAGCTTCAAAGCCGACCCCCATCGCCTGCTGAGCATTCGCACCGGCTCCGCCATCGAAGGCCGCTCCGTCGCAGCGGCCCTTACCAAATCCCTCAATCGCCGTCCCCTGTTCATAGAATCCTCTGAGCATTTGCCAGATGGGCTCGCACCCTGGCTGTATCTCCGTCGATTGGTGCCCGTTTTTTGTCTGGATTTGGCCCCTGGCGATCGCCATTCCTTACCCGCCATTCCCCACTATGCCGGCCCCGTTCTAGCCCTGTGCGGCCCCGACGGCAGCCTCTCCGCCCCGGATCGCGATACCCTCACTTGGGCTTTGCCGATTCCCGCTCGTGCGGAACGTCAAGCCCTTTGGCAGCTAGCGATTGACAATGCAGAACTCGCCGCTGAGTTGGCTCGTAATCACCGGCATAGTAGCGATCGCATCGCCCAAATCGGTCGCATCGCCCACCACTACAGCAGCCTCAACCACCACCCACAGCCCACCGCCGAAGACATTTGCTCAGCGGCCTGGAGCGGTGAAGGCATTGGCCTCGACGCCCTTGCCCAACCCCTCACCCAAATCATCCCCGACGAAGCCCTAGTCATGCAGCAGAGTCTCCAGAAAGATCTGCATACCCTATTGCAGCGCTGCCGTGCCCGCGACAACCTCACCGACGGCCTCGGCGCATCGGCCACCACCCGCTACTACCCCGGCGTAAAAGCGCTTTTTGTCGGCCCCTCAGGTACGGGTAAAACCCTTGCCGCTGGCTGGCTTGCGACCCAATTGGCCATGCCCCTTTACCGCGTAGACCTCGCCGCTGTGGTCAGCAAATACATTGGCGAAACCGAAAAAAATCTAGCCCAGCTCCTTGCCCGCGCCGAACGCGCCGAAGTCGTGCTCCTTTTCGACGAAGCCGACTCTCTCTTTGGCAAACGCACCGATGTACAACAAGCCAACGACCGCTTCGCCAACACCCAAACCAACTATCTCCTCCAGCGCATTGAAAGCTACGACGGTATCACCCTGCTCACCAGCAACAGCCGCCAGCGGTTTGATTCAGCCTTTTCGCGGCGGCTGGATATGGTGATTGAGTTTCCGCAGCCGCGATCGCAAGAACGCCGCACACTTTGGCAGTCTCACCTGGGCGATCGCCACGCCCTCACCCCCGAGCAGCTCAACCAGCTCGCCACCACCTCCGAACTCTGCGGTGGTCACATTCGCAACGCGGTTTTAGCGGCGGCTGTGCTGGCTCAAGCAGGCGATCGCCCTATCCAATTCAACGACATCGTCCAAGGCCTCAGCGCCGAATACCGCAAACTGGGCCGCCAACCCCCCGCCGCACTACAAACTAGCGGAGGAGCGTAAGCACTATGGAAGCCGCTCAAGCCCGCAAGGCAGAAGATACAACCAAAAGCGCCCACGCCGCGCCCGATGTTGCCCTTAAATTGGATCGAAAAGCGGACAGTGGCACAACGGTGGGTATGCCACTGTTTTTACAGCGGTCGGTGGTTGCTGATCTAGAGCGGGATGCTCAACCAGAGGAAGACCTTTCAGAGGTAGCGCCAGAAGAAGCTGCCCCAGAAGCGGAAGAAACCGATCAACTTTTACAAACGAAATCCTTATCCCACAGCCTTCAGCGCCAAGAAGACAATCAAGCAGAAGAAGAGATCCCGTTAGAAGCCACAGAAGAAGAATCCCCGCTGCTACAACCCAAGCTCACAGTCAACCCTCCCAATGACGACTATGAGCAGGAAGCTGACCAGGTCGCTGAAGCCGTCGTTCAGCGGGCAGCTTTATCGGGTTCAAGATCTGACGACCCTCTCCCCTTGTCATCTGCCAAGCCAAATATTCAACGCAAGTGCGATGCCTGTGAAGCTGAAGAGCAGGCCCAGTCGGAACCATCTGAAGACGAGGTGGTTCAGCGTCAGGCCTCAGCGCCGACAGAAATTGACCATCAAGCCTTGCCGGAATCGATTCGGCCTAGTGATGCAGGCACACCGCTGCCAACCGGTGTCAAAGAAAAAGTTGAGCCGGTTTTGGGGGCCGATTTGAGTGCGGTGCGGGTGCACGATCGCGACGAAGATCGTCAGGTAGCTCACTCGCTTAAGGCGCAAGCCTTTACCCATAAAAATCATATTTGGCTGGGTCAAAATCAACGGGCGGATGATGTGAAGCTGATGTCCCACGAATCGGCTCATGTTGTGCAACAAACGGCGGGCAATGAACCGATTCAGCGGTTACAGCGCAAACCCGCCGATTATCAGCATCCAGAGGATGGCGGTGGGGTAAGTGCCCGATTGAGAAATCGCTTTCAAGACGAAATTCCTGACCAAGACGAGCGATCGCCTGCCGCTACTGATTCAGAGAGCACTGCCAATGCGAATGCTGAGCGATCGCGTAATCAAGTTGACCCAGCTGAGCTGCGATCGCGCTCTGCCGAGGTCCGAGGCGATACCGCTCCCGATGTCGATCGACCAGCCCAAGAGCAACCCCAAATAGCGCAGTCCGCTGCTGCTGCACAGCAGGAAGCCGAGAGCGCTCCTGAAGCCTTGGTGGAAGGTGAGGGAACGGCTGCGGCAGAGGGTTCAGAAGGCACAGAAAATGCAGGAGGTGAAGCTTCCAGCGCCGCTGAGCAGGCCGCTGGCCTGGCCCAGCAGGCATTTGCCGCCGCCGCCGCCCAACCCGAACCAGGTCCCGAAGTTGAGGTTCAACCGCCGTCACCGGTCACACCGGTGGATGCCGCAGGCGAACCGCTAGACGCCGATCCAGACGCCGATAGCGCCGTTGCCGATATTGCGGGCCGCATTCAATATCTGCGCGAACAGGGTACTGCAATGCGTACGCAAGCAGCGGAAGGGCACGCCAATGCCGAAATCATTCGGGGGAACATTGCCCGCGTCAGTGGTGAAGTCACCAAAGCCGAAGAGGGCATCGCCACGGCTCAAGACCACGCCCAGCATCGCCACGAAGTCATTGGCCAAGCCGAGAGTGCGCTAGGCGTCTCTCAAGAAAAACAGGCAACGGTTGCAGCCGAAGCCCCTAGCTACCAAACCAAGGCCGATGAGGGCAAAGAAGACAGCGGTCCGATGGCGAGCGAAGCGGGCTCTCTGGCCAGCGAGAATGCAGCTAATACCCCTGATGACTCAGAAGCTGCTGAGAAATCGCAAGAACAGGGGCAAAAAATCAATCAGGTCGGTGACGACGCCCAGACGATGGATGGGGCCATCTCTCAAACCCGCAGCCGTGCCGATTCTTTAGTGGCAGATGCCGCTCATGCGGCCGAACTCAACACCCAGACTCAGGAAAAAATCAGCGCAGGGCAGCAAGTTCTAGATCAAACCGACCAGCGCCTCGGTCAGCATGAAGCTCAAACCGGTCAAGCGCGCGCGCAGGTAGAAGGCATGGCCAGTGCCCCCAATGAGGTTCATGCCCAAGCCAACCAGCTGAATGATCAAGGGCAACAGCTGATTGAATCGTCCTTTGCGATGGAATCGCGGCTGCACCAAAGCCAACAGCGTTATGCCACCCAAATGCAAGGGATTCCACCCGTTCAACCGTGGCAGGGTGAAACACCTGGAGAGGGGGGCGTGCTCCAGGCCCAAGCAGACACCAGCCAGCCCAGTGATGGCGTACCCGCTGCCGTGCCAACACCAGAACCCTCAGCGCCCCCCAACGCGTCTGAGGATGCCATCGAAACCGGCCTAGAACCGGGCGCGGAACCTGCCGAATCTGAAGCAGCACCCGAACCAGCTTCTGGTGTTGAGCCCGCTGCGGAGGGCGAAGCTGCTGGCGGCGGTGCAGGATCAGCCCCCGATGAAGCCGCTGCTGGTGATGCAGCCAGCGCCCTCGCCCCTGCAGTTGAAATAGGTCCCCGTCAAGATCGATCTGAAATTGACAGCGATGTTCCGCCTTGGGTAACCGGTGTTGATCCAGAATCAGTGGCCAGCCGTGAAGATCGACGACAGCAGATAGAGGACCAGCGTAGTGAGGAAATTGACTGGTTTAACCAACAGCTGGGTGGCCGTTCCGTGGCCCAAATTGGTGCAGGTGAGCGCTTTGGGCTGGTGGGAAGAGCCTTGTCCAGGCGGTTCCAAAATATTTTGAGTAATATCAGCTGGCCTGGCTGGGGCGGCTTAGCCAGAATGCTGCTTGATCCGCGATCGCTGCTCGCCGGGGCCGTTGGCGGCCTTGGCATGATTCTTTCAGGTGGTGCCAATCTCTTTAGTTTGGAACAATGGCAGCGCGACCCCTTAGGGAACCTGCTCACCTCAGCGGCCAACATTGCCACTGGCCTAGCCGTTATATTAGGCAGCATCACCGCCCTAGCTGGCTTAGTCGCTGCCATCATGGGTGCTCTCATCCTCATTACCTTTGGGGCAGCATCTCCAATTGCACTACCAGTTATTTCCGTTTGCACTACTATCATCACCACTGTTGGCGGCTGGACCATTGCCGTTGGCAAAGTCGCCCTCGTACTACAAGCATTGGCCCTCATCAAAAACCTAATTGATGTCGCCACCGCCCAAACCGCAGATGACTTACAAAGGGAAACCGAAGAAGTCAGCGGCAATATCAATGGCAGCTTCCAAGCGGTAATGAGCATTGTCGGAGCCAAAGGTGCTCAGGCTGGTTTAGCAGGTGTTCGCAATCGAGCAGCCGGAGTGATTCGGGCCTCTCGCCGGGCCGGTGGAGCGGGGGCCTTAGCAAGGCAAACGGCGACCAGAGGAGCAGCTGCCGTAGGTCGCGGCATAACTGCCGTAGGTCGCGGCATTGTTGCGGGAGGACGCGCTGTTGGACGAGGCGTTGTGGCTGGAGGACGTGCCATTGGTCGGGGCGTTGTGGCTGGAGGGCGTGCCATTGGTCGGGGTGTGGGCTCCCTTGGCCGTAGGGCTACCCAAGGGGTTCGTGACATTAGCAGTAAAATTCGAACGCTTGGAGGTAGAGGCCTGCGTCAGCTGCGACGTCGCCTTGGCAGGGGGCCGCACAATCCAAATGATTTAGTCGGTATTAGCCAATCTGTTCGAATTGGAGGGCGATCTCATACATTGTCAATCCGTCGCATTGGGAATCGTGTTGCTATTTATCTGTGCAGCGGTTGCAGAGATGTCGTTGATAAAATTGACGACATACTGGAAAACGCTACGGATCTTCCGAATCATGTTCGACGACAGCTAGTTGAGATTAGAGCAAGAGCTGATGGTATGGACGACCTTATCAATAGAGGTCATGTACCGGATGCTGACGCGCGAGCCATAATTCAAGGTCTCAAGGACGAATTAGAAGATTTAGTTCCAGGTAGTACCCAAAGAACGCCCGGTTCTGGACGCGGAACACCAACTGGTGGGGTTGATCCTCTCGCACCAGCTGGTGGGGCTGAGCATACTTCAGGTGCAAGAGGATCAACTGCTGGCAGACATGAGGAAGGACGTGCGCGTGTTGCAAGGGATCGAGGTGGAGAAGCTGGTGATGTGAGGCGACCTGTACCTCGTCGCCGTCCGGAAGGTTGGAAAGGGCCGTGGCCTCCTCATGACGAGAGCTAGCATTAGTAGACTGAAAATGAAAATTTAAGAGAATAGAGACAATGAATAGAAAAAAAATAGATTTGAACGTCTTACCGAAGCAACTACATTACTCTATAGCGTTTGTAGTGGTCGTAGCTATTGCGATCGCAGGCTACATCATCGGTCGTGATCAGCTTGTCCCTCCTTGGATTGAGCGACATCTCATCCCAGGTTTGGGCTGGTTCGGACTCATCCTCATCGCAATAGTTGTTCTCGACTGGTTAAAAAACGTTCTAAGGCCCAAAAAAGATCAGCACTAATTCCCCTCTTCAAAATCGGAGCCCCCATGCGGCCAGTTTTTGCCACCAAACCAAGACCTACTTACCGCCGTTCCCTACACCGCCGTCGAGCAGCCCGCCAAGACAATTTGCAAGCGTTGGGTAGCACGGTTGGCATGCCCCTGTTTCTACAGCGCCAACCGTCAGCCGCTAACGTGACTCAGCAAGATGAATCAGAGCCGGAAACTTTACCTACTTCAGGCATTCAAAACATTGTGGAGCCTTTACCTAATCTGGAAGGTGAGGGAGAATCTTATACAACGGTCGTATACGGCAACAGCCTCCGCCTTCAAGGACGTACTCGCGCTCGATTCAGTAATAGCTTTTTGACCGAGAATGTGGTCACTGCTCCCGCAGAGGGTTGCGAGGGCTGTCGTGCCAGTAACTGTGTCCACGTAACCGGCACATTGGTTTCCACTTTCACAGTCACAACCACCGTGACCCTACCGTCCGTTGCCGATTTTCCGCACCTGACTTCCTGCCAACAGCAGCGAGTGCAAGACGCCATTGACACTGTCCTTGCCCCCCACGAGCAGCAACATGTCAGCGCGTTTCAAACCTACAACGGAACGGTTTCGCCCCCCTTTGATCTCACCATTTGTCGAGGCCGCTTCGCTGCTCAAATTCAGGCTATGCACAATAGCCTGCAAAGTAGCCGTCGAAGTGCTGCCCAAGGTGCGAGCGATGCGCTCGATCCTTTCCATTTTGATGTCGATCTCAACTGTTAAGGGCTTGGTGCATTTCACGGTCACACTATGAACGCGATTCTCTAGCAAGAGTCTACGCCAACAGGCAGTCTGAATGACTGCCCCTTTCTAAAGATCGCCTCCTATGAGTCCAGTCCTTTCCGTTGCCGCCAGTCTATCGCCCGCAGTTTGTAAAGATATCAGCATTCGGGCGAGCGCACGGACAGTCCCTATCAGCGACTTGGCAGACAAACACCAAGCCCCCCTCACAACTTCCTCAAGTTCTTCCTCTAAAACAAGATTGGGTCGGTCAGAGCGGCCATTGCCTATTTGACCGATGCGGCCCAGACTACCAAAGAAGCACAACCATGCTGCAAAACAAAACCGCTCCAGCTCTAGGTACCCCCCAACCCATCGAAAACCCTAACCTAGAGCGCAGCGTAACGTCACCGTTTCTCCTGCCCTTTGAAGCCCTGGGCATCCACGATATTCCCTGTGTGGGCGGCAAAAACGCCTCCCTCGGCGAAATGATTCAACAGCTTTCCCGCCAGGGGGTCAAAGTGCCCACCGGCTTCGCAACTACCGCAGATGCCTACCGCTACTTCATTCACCAAGCCGGCCTGGATGCCAAACTGCGCAAAATTTTTCTAGACCTAGACGTAGAAGATGTTGCCAACCTGCGAGAGCGCGGCAAATTGGCTCGGACGCTGATCCTCGAAACCCCGTTCCCAGAAGAACTGAGCGCAGCGATCGCCTTAGGCTATCAGCAGCTGTGTGATCGTTACCAAACCCCCAACGTCGACGTAGCCGTGCGCTCCAGTGCCACTGCCGAAGACCTGCCCGATGCCAGCTTTGCTGGGCAGCAAGAAACCTACCTAAACGTCCACGGGGTCAAAGGCGTCGTCGATGCCTGCCATCGCTGCTTTGCCTCGCTCTTCACCGACCGCGCCATCTCCTATCGCACCATTAACGGCTTTGATCACTTTGAAGTGGCCCTCTCCGTTGGCGTGCAAAAAATGGTGCGCTCTGACCTGGCAACCTCTGGCGTCATGTTCTCTATTGATACCGAAACCGGCTTCAAAAACGCTGTGCTGATCACGGCAGCCTATGGCCTGGGTGAAAACGTCGTCCAAGGCGTTGTCAATCCTGACGAATACGTTGTCTTTAAGCCCACCCTTTCCCAGGGCTGTCGGCCGATCTTGCGCAAGCAACTGGGCAGCAAGGCCATCAAAATGGTCTATGACGTGGGTGGTGGCAAGCTGACCAAAAACCTTTCCGTGCCAGTGCCAGAGCAAAAAATCTTTGCCCTTTCCGACGACGACGTACTCACCCTGGCTCGCTGGGCCTGCATCATTGAGGCCCACTACTCCGCGGTGCGCGGCATGCCGACGCCCATGGATATGGAATGGGGCAAGGACGGCATGACTGGAGAGCTATTCATTCTCCAGGCTCGTCCAGAAACGGTTCAGTCTCAGAACACTGGCAGTACGCTGCGCAACTATCGTCTGACTATGACCCCTGCTGCTCGTCCAGGGCCAGCGGTCACGGGCCGGGCTGTGGGCGCCCTGATTGGTCAAGGCCGCGCCCGCGTGATCTCCGATGCTACCTCCATGGCTGAGTTCCAGGCTGGCGAAGTGCTGGTGACCGAGCGGACTGACCCCGATTGGGAGCCGATTATGAAACGGGCCAGCGCCATCGTTACCAACCAAGGCGGGCGCACCTGCCATGCGGCAATTATTGCTCGGGAAATGGGCATTCCCGCTGTTGTGGGTTGTGGTGATGCTACTGCCAAATTGGCGACGGGCCAACTGGTAACCGTCTCCTGCGCCGAAGGCGAAGAGGGGCTGGTTTATCCCGCGCTGCTCGACTTTGAAATTGAAGAGACGAAGCTGGGAGAACTGCCTCCAACCCAGACGCAAATTCTGATGAATGTGGGCAATCCCGCCGAGGCCTTTGGTCTCGCTGCGATTCCCTGCGACGGTGTGGGGCTGGCGCGGTTGGAGTTCATTATTGCCAACCAAATCAAGGTGCATCCCTTGGCATTGCTTCGTTACGACGAACTAGAGGACGGAGAAGAGAAACGGGCGATCGCCGCCCAAACGGCCCTCTACCCCAATAAACCCGACTTTTTCGTCGATCAGCTCGCCCAGGGCATGGCCACCATCGCCGCCGCCTTCTATCCCAAGCCCGTGGTGGTGCGCCTGTCGGATTTCAAGAGCAATGAATATGCCAACCTCCTTGGGGGGCGGCAGTTTGAGCCCCAAGAAGAAAACCCGATGATTGGCTGGCGGGGGGCATCGCGTTACTACGGCCCCAGCTATCGCGCAGCCTTCGGATTGGAATGCAAGGCTCTCAAACAAGTGCGAGAGACCATGGGCCTCACCAATGTCATTCCCATGATTCCCTTCTGCCGCACCCCCCAAGAGGGTGAGAAAGTTTTGGCTGAAATGGCCCAGCATGGCCTCGTTCGCGGCGAGCATGGACTCCAGGTTTATGTCATGTGCGAGATTCCCAGCAATGTCATCTTGGCAGACCAGTTCTGTGACATCTTCGATGGCTTCTCCATTGGCTCCAATGACCTAACCCAGCTGACTCTGGGCCTTGACCGGGATTCTGCCTTAGTGGCGGATCTGTTCGATGAGCGCAATGGAGCCGTCAAAGCCCTGATTGCCCAGGTGATTGCCACTGCAAAACGGCGCGATCGCAAGATCGGCATCTGCGGTCAAGCCCCCAGCGACTACCCCGAATTTTCTCGCTTCTTGGTAGAACAGGGCATCAACTCCATCAGCCTCAATCCCGATTCCTTACTCCAGACCCGTATCGCCGTTGCGGAACTGGAGCAGAGCGGGCGCTGATCTCGACCCAGACCATGTCCCATGCATTCAATGCAGAGCGGGCGCTGATCTCGACCCAGACCATGTTCCATGCATTCAATGCAGAGCGGCGCTGACATCGACCCAGACCATGTTCCATACATTCAATTAGGAGGATTAAGATGCTGAAAAAAATTATGGTTGGCTTGGATAACTCTCAGCTCAGTTTAGCGGCAATGGAAGAGGCGATCGCCCTCGCCAAGGCCTATGGCGCAGAACTCAGACTGGTCCATGTCCTGACAGACTATGAGCCGGGCGCTCCCCAGCGGATCGCCTACTTCGACGGATATCACCACCCCGCCATGAGTCAGTCGATGTTGGAAGCATATCAGAAGGGCTGGAATAAGTTTGCCGAAGACTACCGCACCTGGCTGGAGGACAAAGTACAAACCGTGAGTCTCACCGGTTTAGATCTGTCCAGTGAGATCCGCCTCGGCGATCCGAGCCGCGAGCTCTGCGCAATGGCGAAGGAATGGCAGGCCGATCTGATTGTGATGGGCAGCCACGGGCGATCAGGCATTATGGAAATGTTGATGGGTAGTGTCAGTAACTACGTAATGCACCATTCACCCTGTTCGGTACTGATTAGCCATGGGAACTCCGCTAAGGCCCGATCCAATGAGCTGAATGCAAAAGATCTGATATCGATTTAATCTCACCATCGGCGTCAGCCCTGTTATCTGCCCAAGGAGAGTCTTATGTTCAAGAAAATTCTCGTTGCCCTCGATCATTCCGAAACCAGTACCGCAGTCTTTGACGCAGCGGTTGAGTTGGCACAAAAACTTCAGGCGTCGCTCATGCTAGTCCATGTATTGTCCTCCTCTGAGGATGGCGATTCTAGTGTCCTCTTAACTACGCCTCCAGCCTATGGCATGGGGCTTTCCGAAGTTGCTTGGAATGACTATAGCCGGCGTTGGCAGGCCTATGAGGAAGAAGGACTTGAAAAGTTGCGGGGCTATCAACAACTCGCCCAGGCCGCTGGACTAGAGGCCGAATTCAGCCAGAACAGCGGCATGCCTGGGAAACGTCTATGCGATGTTGCCCGCCTGTGGAATGCGGATTTGATCCTGATTGGTAGTCGTGGCCGACAGGGCCTGAGTGAACTGTTTATGGGTAGTGTGAGCAACTATGTTACCCACCATGCAACTTGCTCTGTCTTGGTCATTCATCCCCAGAGGAACAAGGCGGCGATTGTTGAAGAAAAAACAGCTGTTGCCGTGAGCTCGCCTGAAGCTGAAGCCTTGGAAGTCACGAAGCCGGTGGCTTAATAGGTCTGCCCTAGAGGAGATGTTCAAAGAAGCGTTACCCGAAAAATTGGGAGGAAAAAAGCTATGTTGAAACGCATTTTGGTTGCATACGATCGGTCGGAGATGGCTGAGCAGGCGCTAGAACAGGCCAGCTCACTGGCCAAGTTCCAAAGCGCAAAACTCCGACTGGTTCACGTCCTTTGTGAGGGAGAGCCTGGCAGTCCACCCAAGCTGTACTTCAACGATCGCCAGCATATTGCCCAACCCAGTGGCTTTGTCATGGGGCAATACGAAAAGGATTGGAATCACTTCGTGGATGACTGGTGGAAGCGTTTGGAATGGATTGTGCGTAAAGCCAAAGCCGATGGACTGGAAGCTAGCTGCGATCTGTATCAGGGACGCGCCGGTCGGCAGCTCTGTCAAGCGGCTAAGGATTGGCATGCGGATCTGATCGTGATGGGATACCGAGGCCTGACCCAAGCCCAGGAAATGATGGTTGGCAGCGTTAGTCACTATGTCAATCACCGAGCCCCCTGTTCCAGCAATTATAAATTCAAATCGTATCAGTTGATACAGAAGCTTTCAACTTCTTGAAGGTGAGCATATGAGGGTATCATCAGCTTAGGAGGAATTAGGCCGCCGCCGTGAGCGTCGAGGCGGTAACGG
>NZ_JAYGIG010000029.1:0-39208 GCF_034932105.1 Leptothoe sp. PORK10 BA2
TAACTGATGACGCTCATCGGGGGTTAGGCGGACAATATACTTTTTCTGCATAGGATTCCGGTACGCTGCATAAAGCTTACCGCAACACTCTCAATAATCCTAATTTTTAGTCTTGACGGTGCACTAGCTTCCTGGTTGAGCACCATCTCCCGCAGTTCGTTATCGTCTAGCTCGGCTGGCACCGGAATGACTCGGGTAATTGCCCGACCAGGAACAGCCGTGGTGGCCCGTTTTACCCTTAAATTGCTCTCATTTAGGGCAGACCTAATGGCCTCAGCCATGGCTGCCGTATCGATAATTTGACCCTCTTCAAAAATGCCTTCTGGAATCTCAGCAGAGGCAAGAGTTTCTAACTTTAACTTCTGCCCTTGTCTTCGCAGGCGGGCTATGTTGACGCGTTCGGGCGTGAGTTCAACACCAACACCTGGGGCTTTTCTTGAAAATAGCGACTTTAAACTATTCACAGCGTTATCCGGTCAGAAAGTTATCCGGTTATGGAAGGCAATTTGAGTTAGGCAAAAGCCGAACATTTGGAGTTAAGCAGAAGCCGAACAATTTCGGTTAGGTAGAAGCCCAGTAATCAGGCAGACACCTAGTAATTTGAGTTAGGCAGACGCCGAATAATTTCGGGTAGACAGAAACCAAATGATTTCGGTTAGGCCGAAGTTTAAAGTTTCTGTCTGGCAAAGCCTAAAGGTTTAGTCTGTTTTTTTTGCTAACGCATCGTACACAATTTGTGCGGAAATGGCTAGCTATGGCCAAAGAATATACAGGTTGGTGTCAATACTGCCCTAAAAAGCTCCCAAAACATACATTTTTTAATTTGATTTTTTTGCCATCTTGCTAAAGCAGAAAGATTAGCTGTTAAAAAATGCCTTTGCAACTAGAAGTTAGGACATAGGGAGCATTTACGCCCTATTTAACACCTTTTATTGCAGATTGTTAATTACCTCGAAAGGTTTAGTCGAATCTTGGCTTTTAACATCAGCATTCAATTTTTAGTGACCCTCACCGTTGGAAGACTGTTCATACCTAAACGGAATGTAATTGATTTTTTACGAGCGATATTACACGTTATTGGCTAAATTGATCACACGATTTCTAAAAAAAAGTTGGATTTTTATTAAATAACCATGTCAAAAGTGGCAAATCAGTCGGTAAATGTTGCCTGGGGCACCCCCCTCTCTGGGGGTAGCCAGCGTCTGCTCCTGTTGGGATCGGGAGAACTGGGTCGGGAGGTGGCCCTGGAGGCGATGCGTTTGGGAATTGAGGTCATTGCGGTGGATGCCTATGCCAATGCACCAGCCATGCAGGTGGCCCACCGTTCCCATGTGCTGAGTATGTTGGATGGTGATGCCCTGAAGCAGGTGGTGGCCCAGGAACGGCCCACCCTGATTGTGCCGGAGGTGGAAGCGTTGGCAACGGACACCCTGATTGAGCTAGAGGCGGAGGGCTGGACTGTTATTCCCACGGCCATGGCCACCCGGTTGACCATGGACCGTGAAGGTATTCGGCGGTTGGCGGCTGAGGAGCTGGGGTTACCCACGTCACCCTATCGGTTTGCGGCAACGGAGGGGGAGTATCGGGATGCGATCGCATCCATTGGGCTGCCCTGTGTCGTCAAACCTGTCATGAGTTCCTCCGGCAAAGGCCAAAGCCTGGTGAAAACCGCTGCCGATGTCGATGCTGCCTGGAGCTACGCCTTTGAAGCTGGTCGGGGCAAAGATCCTCGGGTGATTGTCGAAGGCTTTGTGGAATTTGACACCGAAATTACTCTGCTGACGGTGCGGTCCCATCCGCAGCTGGCCGACGCCCAAGCAGCCACCCACTTCTGTCCCCCCATTGGGCATCGGCAAGAAGAGGGCGACTATCGCGAATCCTGGCAACCCTGCGCCCTCAAACCCAGCACCCTCGAAACATGCCAACAGATTGCAAAAACTATCACCGATGCCCTGGGCGGCGTGGGGCTATTTGGGGTGGAGTTATTCATTGCTGGAGACCCCAGCCACGACCAAACAGTTTATTTCAGCGAAGTCAGCCCCCGCCCCCACGACACCGGCATGGTCACCATGGTGAGCCAAAACATGTCGGAATTTGAACTGCACGTCCGAGCCATTGTCGGCCTACCCATCGGTGACATTGAACAAATTCGGCCTGGAGCTTCAGCGGTCATTCTCGCCCAGGAGTCCAGTAATAGTCCGACGTTTACCGGTGTGGCAGAGGCCCTGACAGTCCCCAGCACCAAGCTCCGGCTATTTGGCAAACCCCGTGCCCATCGGAACCGGCGCATGGGGGTGGCCTTGGCTCTGGGGGACACCGTTGAGCAGGCTCGCCAACGGGCAAGGGATTGCGCCGAACAGGTGCAGGTGCATTAGCCTTGTGCCCAGCAAACGCTCCGCCAACGACTGCCACTTTAGACCAAGAGGAAGACCAAGATGACCGTCTTGGTCTAAAGTGACTAACACATTCCTAAACATGTTTTTTGACCCGTACAAACCATCATGAAACTGTTTCAACGTCGGTACTTTTTATCCCGCATGGCCGCCTGGAGCGCCGCCGGAATACTCCTTGCCACAGCAGGCTGTGGGGGGGGGACGACCCAACAGGCTGAACCGTCGGGCAAGCAGGAAGTAGAATTTTGGACCATGCAGCTGCAGCCAAAATTTACCGACTATTTTGACCAGTTGATTGCCGAGTTTGAAGCGGCTAATCCAGATGTGGACGTGGTTTGGGTGGATGTTCCCTGGTCCGACATGCAAAGCAAAATTTTGACTGCGGTGTCAGCCGGGACAGCCCCCGATGTGGTCAATCTGAACCCTGACTTTGCCTCCCAGCTCGCCAGTCGTAATGCTTGGCTCTCCCTGGACGATAAGCTGAGCCCTGAGGAACAGGCGGTTTATCTACCGAAGATCTGGCAGGCCACCACCCTCGATGGCGAGAGCTTTGGGTTTCCCTGGTATCTGACCACACGGGTGACCTTATTTAATACTGAACTGTTGGAACAGGCGGGTCTCAGGGAGCCCCCCAGCACCTATGGAGAGCTGGCCGAGGCTGCGAAACAGATCAAAGAAAAAACCGGCAAATACGCTTTTTTCATTAGCTTTGTTCCCGAAGACGCCGCCGATGTTCTGCAGTCTTTCATTCAAATGGGTGTGCCCCTAGTGGATGATGCAGGCAACGCCGCCTTTAATACCCCTGAGGGTAAAGCGGTATTTCAATATTGGACCGATCTCTATCAGCAGGATTTGTTGCCCCGTGAGGTGCTGACCCAGGGTCACCGCCGTGCCACTGAGCTATACCAGTCAGGGGAAATTGTTTTGTTATCCTCTGGGGCCGAATCCCTGGATAATATTGCCAACAATGCCCCCGATATTGCAGCGGCCACCGGCACGGCGCCTCAAATTACCGGTGATACGGGCAAGAAAAATGTGGCGGCCATGAACCTGGTGGTGCCTCGCTCGACCGATGTGCCAGACGCCGCCGTGAAGTTTGCCCTGTATGTCACCAACAATGACAACCAGATATCCTTTGCCCAGGCTGCCAATGTGCTGCCATCCACCGCAGCAGCGTCCACCAGCAGCCTAGCGGAACCCGGCGCTGACGCCACCCCGATCGAAGTGGCTCGGGCGGTGAGCGCCAGTCAGCTAGGGGATGCGGAGGTGCTGATTCCAGCCCTAGAGGATGTGAAAAAGCTCCAAAAAATTGTTTATGACAATTTGCAGGCTGCCATGCTAGGGGATAAAACCGTGGATCAGGCCGTGGCGGATGCGGCGGATGAGTGGGATAACCGATGATGGCAATCACCTTTAGGGACACGAGAATTCTAGGGAACAGAAAATACCTGGAAGACTAATGCTCCGTAGTACAAGAGACATTTCCTTGAGCCAAAAATTCTCCCACTAGATACAGGGAGCCGCACAGCACCTTGGTGGCATGAGGGGCATCATTTTTTGCGTCGCCCATGGCCATGAGCGCTTGCTCGAGGGTTTCATGGCGATAACATGCGTTTAAATCTGCACACACCATCTGGGCTAATTGAGTCAACTCAGAGGTATCAGCCGATTGGTGCCCTGGCACCGGCACCAGATGCAGGGTGTCCCCTGGGCGTAGCAGGGCTGTAAAAATATCCTTGTGATCTTTGGTGGCCAACATTCCCATGAGCCAAGTCACGGGCTGGGGTAACGAATCGACGTAGCAGCGCAGCATTTGGGCGGCGGCAGTGTTGTGGGCCCCGTCGATCAAAATCTGTTGTCCTTGCCAGGTGAGCCACTGCAAACGTCCCGGCCACTGGGTGGTGGCCATCCCCTGTTGAATGGCGGCGGTGGGGATGGTCCAACCTTGGCGCTGTAGGAGTTGGAGGATTGCGATCGCAACCCCACTATTAACCCGCTGATGGTCCCCCAACAGCCCAGACCCATAGTCAATCAAGTCATCATCCAGGCCACTGCGCCATTGCCCCGACTCCGTCGTCGCCGCAGGAGTAACGTCATAGAGCCCACAGCCTAGCTGGGCGGCCCGCTGCCGTACAACCCCGTCAGCATCCTCTGGTAGGGGGCCTATCACCACAGGACGCCCAGGTTTGAGGATACCAGCCTTCTCCCGAGCAATGTCCGTCAGGGTGGGTCCTAGGCTCTGCCAGTGCTCCCGACTCAGGGAGACAATGGCCGTCACCAAGGGGACAGGGCAGACATTGGTGGCATCCAACCGTCCCCCCAGACCCACCTCAACGATGGCAATATCTACCGCTTGGGCCGCAAAGTAGGACCAAGCCGCCGCCGTAAACACTTCAAACTGGGTGGGGGTTGGGTCCCCATCGGCATGGGGACTGGTCTGTTCGGTCTCAGTCGCTGCCGCCACAGCCTTTAAATGCTGCCATAAATCAGCATCCGTAATGGGCGTTTGATTAATGCAAATGCGCTCATTCCAGTTCAACAGGTGGGGCGACGTATAGCGACCAACCCGATAACCAGCGACGGACAACACCGATGCCAAATAGGCACAGACAGAACCCTTGCCATTAGTTCCAGCCACATGAACAATCGGCACCTGCTCCTGGGGATTACCCAAACGAGCTAGCAGACGTTGAATCCGCTCTAACCCCAGGTTGACCCCAAATCGTCCATAGCCCGATAAAAAATCGTCAATGACCGATGGTTCAAACAGCACTAGACAGCTTCAGAATTTTTCTCACCCGTACGGATACGCACAACTTCATGAACCGGTGACACAAAAATCTTACCGTCCCCGATTTCCCCAGTGCGGGCCGCTGCAATTACTTGATCCACAATGGCATCCACTTGGTCGTCATCTACCACAATTTCCACCTTCAGCTTTTGCAAAAACTCAACGGTGTACTCCGAACCTCGGTACCGCTCAGTTTGCCCCTTCTGGCGGCCAAACCCTCGCACTTCAGACACCGTCATACCAACAACGCCTGCATTCACTAAGGCAATTTTGACCTCGTCAAGTTTAAAAGGGCGAATAATGGCTTCGATTTTTTTCATGCGAATTGATAGCTCCACACACCGGACCAACTAACAAGCTTGGGCCACGATATAAAGGTTTAGCGAGTTACGCAGACTTCATACAGTAACAAACGATACGATATGGCTCATCCACTGCGTAATTAATTCTAGATTAGAACCTGATCAAAACGGCGCATAACTTTCTAACCCTCAAGATTTTGAGGATTTTAAGCCAGGCCCAAGGTATAGCTATGATTTGGCTCAATCCATACTAAGCGGACACTTAAGGGGGAGTTATAGGGACGATGATGGGTCGCTGCCAGGGATTAGGCTAACGATCGCCGATCAAGGGCCGCATGATCAAAAAGCCAGCGCCAAATGCCGTCAGAATGATCACGGCAATGGAAACAATTAACCACAGGGTGCTCAAACTACCACTGGCTGATGATTCCAGACTATAGCGACGAGTTTCCCCAGTTTGTTCGGTAAAGACCTTAGAAAGTCCCGGCTTAACTCTTGGCCGCTCGGGGCCTCTAGGCAGGGGTTCTTCTGCAAGGAATGGGCTCGGTTGAACAGCGGGTCGCGATGACTGGGAATGGAGTTCCATGGGCGGGGTGGAATAGGTCATCTCGGATTCCGCTGGGTGGGCCACACCGGCATGGTGCCCCAGCTGCAGAGCCAACTGCACCATCTGGTGAATGTTCTGACGTAGCAGATGGTTTTGATTGTTGAGGTGGGTATTTTGCGTGCTCAATGAATCCACCATGGCCTTAGTGGCCTGCAGTTCGGCGGCCAGTTCGCGGTATACCGACACGGGCACCGAGGGTGAATAGCTGGAATCTGACCTGATTGGATTTCTCCCTGGGCCAGAATTGTGGGAAGGATTCATAAGCAGTTCCAAAAATCTTGAATAAAAATACTAAGTCAGCCGCCCTAGGCTGTTTTCCTAAGAGGATCAGCGGCTAGTCAGGGAACAGGCGAGAAACTGCCCGTTCGGGACGTTCAAATTAGAGCAACGTCAACGTCATTCGTCAAGTAGTTACCCTAAGTTCTTTGAATAACCCCTATCCAAGTCCAAAACGGTTGGTTTGCCGTGGGAGAAACTACGGGTTTCAACCTGACCGTTGTTGAGTGGTACCAGGGTTGATGGAGCAATCTACTGCTCGATGGGATCGATTGCGGTGGGGCACGCCTGCTTTTTGGTAAATTGGCTGTCCTGGTAGGAATTTGCCAATTGCCAGCTTAGTTGTAACCTGTTTCTGCCAAAATCATCCATTTAGTTTCATCAACATTTTTAGAGCTTCCCACTATGACTGATACCCCCCTTCCCCCCAATGCTCCTGTCGAGGCAATTAAATATGGCGAGCGGGCCATTGAGGAAAACGCCCTCATTACCTTTCCTAACCCCCGCCCTGGCCGCCAGTATGACGTCAATATCACCCTGCCGGAGTTTACCTGTAAGTGTCCATTTTCTGGCTATCCCGACTTTGCCACCATTTACATTACCTATACCCCCAATGAAACGGTGGTGGAGCTAAAAGCGATCAAACTCTATATCAATGGCTATCGCGATCGCTATATTTCCCACGAAGAATCGGTCAACCAGATTATGGATGATTTTTTGGCCGTGGCCGATCCGCTGAAATTCAAAATCAAAGGCGACTTTCAACCCAGGGGCAATGTACACATGACGGTTGAGATTGAATACGAAAAAAACACGTAGGGGCGTTGCATGCAACGCCCCTACCCCATGCAATATCTCCACCCAGCTAAAATCGAGATCCTGGCTGCTGGAGAAACGCTAACTCCGCCTCGGTGCTCTGCCGCCCCAAAGTCTCATTACGATGGGGGAATCGACCAAACTGGGCGATCACATCCTGGTGAAGCCGGGCATAGTCGAGGCAATGAGCCAGGGCCGGTGTATCTATCGCCAATGCTTCAAAATAGGCTACGGAACGATTTTGGTGGGCCAGGTTTTCACTATGCTCAAATGGCATATAAAGAAATAATCGCTCCACTGGCAAGAGTTCCCTGTCATACCCCCGCTCCATGGCCATGGTTGCCGTGGTCAGAGCTTGGGGATCGGCGGCAAAACTTTGGGGCATCTCTCGAAACAGGTTACGGGCAAACTGATCTAGCACGATAATCCGCGCCAGGCTGGTTTTGGCTGTAGACAGCCACGGATCCGGGGGTGATGCCACCATGGCCCAGTAAACATCCATAAAACGGGTTTTGATCTGGGCATCGAATGTGGGATCTTTACGGAACCATTGTTGGCGATAGTCGCCTGCGGGTGAGCCAAACCAAAATTCTAATATTGGCTGACTATCGATCAGGGCTGAGTTCATGGGTATCTAGATATAACGCGGAGAACATAGACCATGTCATCCATCTTTTCAGTTATTTTTGCTGTTGTGCTGGTAGTGGCGGTCTTTTGTTGGTTGACGGGATATCGTTTACCCATTCGTTTCTCAGCTCCGTCCCTGCCGACGGGACCATCGGGAGTGCCCCGGCCCACCCGGCAAAGACTGATGCGGTTAGTGAATGGGAATCAGGCGGTGGCGAGTCGTTTGGTGGAAAGGGTGCGATCGCAAAATCCAGATCGCTCAGAACAATGGTGCTGGGAAAAAGCTATTTACGATATTGAACGCGATCGCAGAGCCTGAAACCTCCATTAACCAACGGCCAAAGCGATCCAGCCCCCAGGCAAAAAAACTCGATCCAGATACATCTCCAAGCTTCCCCTGCCAGAATAGTTCTTAACCATGGTGATAGAGACTGGGCACCCTAGTAGCTGAACAAGGCCCCTTAGAACTCCCTGGCTCGATCAGGCGACGCCATAGATAAACTTATCTAACTGGCATACTAAGCTTACTAAATCCCCGTGAAGCAAGCTTTCATTACCTGACAGGTTGCTCCGACTCTATGGCTAAAGGCAAAATGTAGAAGCTCCATAAACTATGGTGGTGCATTAGCTTTAGAGATACACGTTGGGTTAATTAGAGCTACATTACGGGCTCTTTTTATTTTTTATAGATAAGGAAAAGGAATCTGACACTATGACGCAAACTAAGCGTGCATTAATTACGGGGATTACAGGCCAAGACGGGTCTTACCTAGCAGAACTTCTATTAGAAAAAAACTACGAGGTCCACGGCATTATTCGCCGGACCTCCACCTTTAATACTGACCGGATTGACCACATGTACGTCGATCCCCACAGCGATGATGCCCGGCTGTTTCTACACTACGGCGACCTCAACGATGGCACCATGCTACGCCGCATCCTAGAGCAGGTACAGCCCGACGAAGTATACAACCTGGGTGCCCAGTCCCATGTGCGGGTTAGCTTTGACTCCCCAGAATACACCGTTGATACGGTTGCCATGGGGGCCCTGCGCTTGATGGAAGCCATCCGTGATTACCAGCAGCGCACCGATCGAGAAGTCCGTTTTTACCAAGCGGGCTCGTCTGAAATGTATGGCAAAGTCCAGGACATTCCCCAAAGAGAAACCACACCTTTCTATCCCCGCAGTCCCTATGCCTGCGCCAAGGTCTATGCCCATTGGCAAACCGTTAACTATCGCGAGTCCTACAACATGTTTGCCTGCAACGGCATCCTGTTTAACCACGAATCCCCTCGCCGGGGTGAAACCTTTGTCACCCGCAAAATCACCCGGGCCGTTGCCCGCATTGTGGCCGGTCATCAGAAGGATCTATACCTAGGCAATCTAGATTCCAAGCGGGACTGGGGCTATGCCAAAGACTACGTCCGGGCCATGTGGCTAATGCTGCAGCAAGATCAGCCCGATGACTATGTTGTAGCAACCGGTGAAACCCACACCATTAAAGAGTTTCTAGATATCGCCTTCAACTATGTCAACCTGAACTGGCACGACTACGTTAAGTTTGACCCCCGCTATCTGCGCCCTGCGGAGGTGGATATCCTGATTGGGGATCCCACTAACACCCAGGCCAAGCTGGGCTGGAAGCCGTCGATCGATTTTGAAGGCTTGGTCAAACTGATGGTGGACTCTGATTTGGAAGCCATTGGGTTAGAACCCATGAGTACATCCCAGTCTGATACAGCCACCGTACGACAGACCATTGCTGGTGTAATGTCTTAGAACTAAGACAACAAACAGAGTCATAGCCAAATCACTAGGACTTAGCTAGCAGTACTGAGCTGATGGTTTAGTCTAATCACCCATTCAGCCCCCTGATGAAATGTCTATTCCACAGGGGGCTTTGCCCATAGTATTCAAGTTAAAACCTTGGATTTTACCGACGGAAAAACTACCGTTTTAGCTATGGCCAAGGTTTAATAAACTACCTCCAAGTTAAAACCTTTAATGGCTCCTCCAGCAAAACCCTAGTGCTGGACGTGGACAAGGTTTACTATGGAAAGGACCTGGTTTGGAATGTGGTCTACCCTCCAAGCTCAAATAAACAGACAAAAGCATGGCAGACGAGTCGATTCCTAAGGCCCCTGCGGCAAAGCCCGATGATCAAGCACCTGCTAAGGCCCCAGCAAAAGAAAAAAAAGCTAAACCGCCCAAAGCAGAAGGCAAATTAGAAGACAAACCGTTTGCTGAGTTTATCGAGCAGCACTTTTTGCCCGCTGTCCAAACTGTCCTGGCGAAGGAAGAAGGGCTGGACGATTTGCAACTTTCCTTTGAAACCCAGCCCATCAAAATCGTGGGTATTGATCAGGATAGCTATCCCCAGGTGATTGGCCGCTGGGCCAATGGCAACCGTCAGTTCAACATTGCTTTTCTCGAAGAAAGCATTAGCGGTCCTAAAATTTATTCCTTTGCCACCAATGGGGCTACCCCCAGCACCATCGAGCAATTCATGGGTGATGAGCGCCGCATCACCCTTGACTTAATGGTGCTATACGTACTTCAACGCATTAAAGGCCAGAAGTGGCTAAAGGGTAATTAAAGCCTTGGCCTCACCGGCCTAATGCAAGAAATGCCGCGTCCCAGTAAACGCCATAATCACCCCTAGCTCATCCGCCGCCTGGATCGACTCCTGGTCGCGGATACTGCCCCCTGGCTGCACAATCGCCTTAATCCCAGCTGCTGCCGCCGTACGCACCGAGTCATCAAACGGGAAAAACCCATCACTGGCCAAGGTTGCCCCTAAGGCCTTTTCTGCCGCCTGCTCCAGGGCAATCTTGGCCGCCCCCACCCGGTTCATCTGGCCCGCGCCAATCCCCACCGTGGTGCCGGCATTGGTCACCACAATGGCATTGGACTTCACGTGTTTGGCCACCCGCCAGGCAAATAGCATTTCCGTCAATTCTGCTGCATTCGGCTGACGCTCCGTCACCAGTTTCCACTGGGCCACATCTTCTTTGAAGTCATCAGCCGTCTGGGTGAGGAAACCACCTGCGATCGCACGAATAGTCTGACTGGGTCCACTCAATAGATCCGGCAGCACCAGCACCCTTAAGTTCTTCTTTTTCCCTAGAATTTCCCGCGCAGCTGGAGCACATCCAGGGGCCACAACACATTCTAAAAATGTCTGGGTTAACGCCTCAGCCGTATCCCCATCGATTTCCTGGTTTAGGGCAACGATGCCACCAAAGGCGGATACATTATCCGCTTCAAAGGCGCGTTTATAGGTGGAGGCCATGGACTCACCAATGGCCACACCGCAGGGATTCGTATGCTTGAGCACGGCAGCGGCGGGACCGTTTTCCGTAGGAAATTCGGCAATAATGCGACGGGCCGCTTCGAGGTCCACCAGGTTGTTATAGCTCAGGTCTTTGCCCTGGAGTTGTGCGGCGGCGGCCCAACCGCTGGGCCGACCGCCAGTTTGGTACCAGACGGCTGGCTGGTGGGGGTTTTCGCCATAGCGGAGGGTCTGCTTTTGGCTACCGCTCAAAGCAAAGCGCTCACTGGTGGCCCCCTCTGCCTGCTCGGTTAGGTAGGTAGCAATGGCTTGGTCATAGGTGGCAGTGTGCCAGAAAACTTGGCGAGCACAGCTGGCGCGGAATTCTAGGGATGGTTGACCATTATTTGCCCGGAGTTCATTGAGGTAACCTTCGTACTGAGTCGGATCGCAGAGCACGGTCAAATAGGCGTGATTTTTGGCCGCAGACCGCAGCATGGTGGGACCACCAATGTCGATTTTTTCGATGGCTTCAGACAGGATGGTATCCGGGTTAGCGACGGTTTGCTCAAAGGGATAGAGGTTGACGACCACCAAGTCGATGGGACGGATGTCGTTATCGGCCAGATCTTTTTGGTCATCGAGGTTGTCGGTGCGGGCGAGGATGCCACCATGGATTCTAGGCTGGAGGGTCTTGACTCGGCCACCGAGGATTTCGGGAAAGCCAGTGTAGTCAGATACTTTGGTAACGGGTATGCCTGCTTCGGTGAGGGTACGGGCGGTGCCACCGCTGCTGATGATGTCGAAGTCAAAGTCTGAAACGAGTACCTTGGCTAGGTCGACAATTCCTGTCTTGTCAGAGGCACTAAGCAGCGCTAAGCGTGTCATGAGCTTTATAGGTTTTTGGGGTGATTAGCCTTACTAGGTTAAAACGTCGAGGCATGTTTTTTCGCCTCCAAAATTCCCAATCCCAGAACAGCGTAACATTGTCGCCATGCTCTGAAGACACACATCAGTATGCCTCCAGAGCATGGCTCACCCATTAACGTCGTCCACCTCTTCCAGGCTGACGACCACCTTCATCATTGCTGCCACCGTGGGGGCGTGAGTTGCCAGGGTCACAACCTTCAGAGCCATTGCCAATACCTTGGTTGCAACCGCGACGACGACCGTCATCATCGTCGTCATCGTCGTCGTCATCGTCGTCGTCGTCATCGTCGTCGTCGTCGTCGTCGTCGTCATGGTCATCGTCGTCGTCGTCATGGTCACCGTAATCCCAGTGCTCATCCACGGTAGTAATCGATGAACCAACTATTTGAGTAATTTCGGTGGTGGTGGTGGTCACAATGCTTGTATAGCTTTGCTGATAGTAGTAAAAGCTCTCGCGGATATCCCGTCTGCCACCAGCTAAGTCGTAGCGCACTGAAGCGATACAGTTAATTTCCACATCCTCTAGGCGTAGGTCATCCCCTAATTCTGCCCGCAGTTCTTCCTCTAATTGGGCAATGGAAATCACCTCCGAGGTCAGAACGTATCTGCCCCTAGCAGCCTCGATTAAACGAGCCCCACTGTTGGTATAAATTTCCTGCCAGCGACCGCCACGGGTTCTGACAAACACCTGATACACCACATTGGCATAGGTAGTTTGGGGCTTGTTTAGAATCTCTAGCTGCAGGACTAGATTACGCCGTTGTTGGCTGCTGCTGGTCTGGCGGGCCACATGCAGTACCGACTGCCAAATGTTCTGACCAGTCTGGGTCTGGCGGGTCCGGGTCTGTGAACTGCTGCGAGACGAGCGACGATTCACCTCTTCTGTCCGGGAGTGTGAGCCATGGCGACTCCGATCGCGATCGTCATCATCATCGTCGTCGTCGTCGTCATCATCGTCATCGTCATGCCCACTCGATGAATGAATGGTTTGGCCATTGGAGCTTTGACCAGACACTACAGTTTCTGTAGTGGACGTGTGACTGGCTGTGACAGTACTTGATGTGGAGGTACGGACAACTTCTGTCGTGGTGGTGGTGCTGATTTGGCTATAACTTTCTTGATAGGTGATCTTTTCTCGCAGATCGCGACCACCACCCACCAGGTCATAGCGAATACTGACAACGCAGTCCAGCTCCACATCTTCAATGCGTAAATTCTCCCCCAGTTCATTCCGAATTTCTGATTCCAAGGCGGTAATGGAAATAACCTCCGACTCAAGCACGAACTTGCCACCGCCACTAGGCATTAGCCGTGCGCCTCGGTTGGTATGAATCTCTTGCCACTCCCTATCTCCGCGTGTTCTAGCAAACACCTGGTATACCGCATTGGCATAGGTGGTCTGGGGCTTATTTAAAACCTCCAACTGCAGTACCAGATTCGTACTCCGCTGACTGCTTTCCACCAAACGGGCCACATGCAATACGGAATTCCAGCCTTGGGCCTGACTCAGCTGGGTTGAAGATACTGTCGATGGCGTCTCAGACAATACATTTCCACGGGCTGGCGATTGTTGAGCTTGCAAAGCAAGAGAGGCTAGTACAACTGGCACGGCAGTTTTTAGGCACACATTTCTAAACAAGGAATACTGCATGGATTTAGTAATAAAATTTGGCAGTCCATGGGACTCCCAGAGGGCATCCATAGCTTCAAATACAGCGGACTTTACGACTGTGTGCAGTATTGATGAAATTTATGTGGTTGCAGTATCAAACAGCAGCAGCCACTTATAAGGTGAGATGGGGTAATGTGCGTACATTAGACGTCACCCACATCACTCTTCAAGCCCCCCACAGAAACTTGCCTGATAATTTCTATTGCTGTTGTTATCCAACGGTTCTAGTTATGACCAATGTTGCACCCATAGACAACACTATGGGGCATGCGTCTGTTTGCCAAAAAGGCTCCGTATTTTTAGCAATAAATAATCTTAAAAGAATGATTTTTCAATAAATTAATACGTATTTATACTTGTTATTCAAAACAGTCTAAACCTTCTATAAAAGGCTTACAGCAGGAGAAAAAGCTATCTTAAAGCTTCAGCAATTAGGATGCCATGTGCTCGTATAAATAGATACCTTGAACTAGGAGAGGGGAACGCTAGCTAACACGATAGGTTTCTCGACCTGACAATACACCTAGGAAATAGGAATCATGCGCACACAGTCTATGCTGTCGAAAGTTTCATTGGCTTTGGGGATAGGGATTAGCAGCGTCTTAGCGACTACGTTCCCGGCCAGTGCCTTTACATACCAATTTGGGAAAGACAGTCAATCTTCCAATGATCTAGCCACAGGTGCTGCAGCTACTATTGACTTTAAATTTCAGGATCTAGGCAGTAACCAACTCCGGATTGATCTAAAAATCAAAAATACGACTGGAGAGGACACTTTTGGGTCTGGTGCAAAAACGTCTAAACTGACCGGCATTGCTTTTGATATGTTTGAAGGGTTCAATCTGGTATCTAGCAATCTCGGTAATCAATTGGACACACTACTAACCAACGTTAGCTTCACACCTTTTAGCAACACGGTTGGTAATTTTGATTTTGCCCTTGCCGATAACAATAGTTTTGAAGGTGGTAATCCCAATGGAGCTCTAGATCAGGGCTTCACCGATGATGTATTCCTGGTGTATTCCGGCCTCAATGGTGAATCGGCAGTAGACTTCGAAGCTCGATTTGCAGCTGCGTTTGCGTCCGGGGAATTAGACATTGCATCCCGTTTTCAGGTCGTTAATGCGGGTGCCGGCAGTGATAAGTTACTCGGCGGTAGCATCGTTGGCGGAATCCCCAAGCCTGAACCCACGCCAGAGGCAGAATCAGTGCCTGAACCGACTGGGTTACTGGGTCTTGGTTTATTCGCTGGCGGCCTAATCATGCTCGGCAAACGGAAGCATGATCAAAATTCGGAATTCGCTTTGCCCATGAATCCCACTTGCTAAATCATGCTGGTGTGTTGCTAATTCCGATGTCTTTTGTATGTTGATTCATGGGTGAGGGGTGACTGATTCAAATCAGTGGCCCCTTTTCTTTCTGGGGTGACTGATTTGGCGGCGCTATGTAATCCCCATAGCTTTTGTTGTCTCTAGCTTTCAGCGAACACCTATGTTGTGAACTATGGGCAAAAAGCTATAGAATCCGTAGCGACCTGCCCGATTAAACCTGCTGCCTATGTCACTTCGTGCTCTGTCCACCGGTGACTCCACTGCCAATCGTCTATTAATCCTCCTCCACGGTTGGGGAGCCAACGCCCAGGATGTGGCAGGCATTGCCCCCTACATGCAGTTGGCCAACTACCAAATGGTGTTCCCCGATGCACCCCATGCCCATCAGCTGGCCGGGGGGATGGCGGCTCCTGGTGGCCGCATGTGGTATGCCTTGCCGGATATTTTTGATTTTGATCAACCCTTCACCCATCAAGCGGACTTGCAGCAAAGCTGTCAGCTCCTAATGGACTGGCTCACGGCCCTACCTAGTAAAACCGGCATTCCCTTAGAAAAGACAATTCTGGGGGGCTTTTCCCAAGGGGGGGCCATGGCCCTAGATGTGGGTATGCAGCTGCCCGTAGCTGGCATGATGATCCTCAGTGGCTATAGCCACGGTCCCATTGTTAGACCCACCAGCCCTCGCCCCATTCTGCTAATCCATGGCATTCAGGATCCTGTAGTTCCTATCCGTCAAGCCCACCAAAACAAGGCTGACCTAGAGCAATTGTCAGTGCCTGTTGACTATCACGAATTCACCATGGGCCATGAGATCAGCCTACAGGTACTAGATGCGGCCAGAAAGTTTTGTGAAAACCAGGTGTAACAATTCTGGTGTACTCCGGGACAGTCGATGCAACAAGGAATACACTATTGGATAGCGCCAGCCCAAAGGAGCTAGCACCATGGTTGTAAGCACAAGCCCAGTTTCTGAAAAACCCATTGCTGAGCTCACTCAGGAAGAGGTGGATCAGCTGGCAAATCGTTTAGAGCAAGACGAATACGACACAGCCTTTGAAGGACTACAGGATTGGCATCGACTGCGATCGGTAGCTTTTCAGCGTCCAGAGTTAGTGGAATCGTATTTACACCTGTTGGATATGGAAGCCTTTGACGAAGCTTAATGGCAGATACGTTGCAAGCCGCCAAGATTCTTGTCGGCATTAGTGGCGGTATTGCAGCCTATAAGGTTTGTGAGGTGGTGTCTACCCTGGCAAAAGCAGGGAGCGATGTACGGGTCATTTTGACACCGTCGGCTGAAGCGTTTGTCTCGGCGTTAACCTTTGCCACCCTGGCCCGCCATGCCGCTTACACCGATGGTAATTTTTGGTCTGCGACTCAAGCTCGTCCGCTACATATTGAGCTTGCTGAGTGGGCAGATATTTTTTTAATTGCGCCTTTAACGGCCAATACCTTGGGAAAGTTGGCCCATGGGTTAGGGGATAACCTGTTGACCAATACTATTTTGGCGTCTAACTGCCCAGTGCTGCTGGCACCGGCGATGAATACGGATATGTGGTTGCAGCCGTCTGTCCAGCGCAACTGGCAGCAGATTTTGGCCGATGGGCGCTACCATGCGGTGGGTCCAGGGGCTGGTCGACTGGCGTGCGATCGCATCGGCACTGGACGCATGGCCGAACCCCACACGATCCTCTCCGCCCTAGCCTCTCTCCAACACACCCAAGGTCGCCAAGACCTCCGGGGCAAACACATCCTCATCAGCACCGGCAGCACCCAAGAATACATCGACGCCGTACGCTACATCGGCAACCCATCCACCGGACGCATGGGCATTGCTCTAGCGACAGCAGCTGTGCATCGTGGGGCTCAGGTATCCCTAGTCCATGGCCCCATGGACAGCCATCTACGCCAAAGCATTCCTGATACTGCGCAAACGACCGCCGTGGTTAGTGCGGCTGAGCTGGAATCTACCATGATGGCCCAGCTCTACACCGCAGACTGGATCATCATGGCGGCGGCGGTGGCCGATCTACGACCCAAAGTCCAGGTCACTGGCAAACTGGCCAAGGCCGATTTACCCAATCCGCTGCCCCTAGAGACCGTTACAGATATTGCCGCCAAACTATCCGCTAACAAAAGAGCCGACCAAACCCTGGTGGGGTTTGCGGCTCAGACGGGGGATATGGTCGCACCAGCCCTAGGCAAACTTAAGCGCAAAGGACTGAATGCCATTGTGGCCAATCCGGTGGATCAGCCCGAAAGTGGATTTGGTAGCGATCTCAACCATGGCCTTTTTTTGGACCAACAAGGGCGACAAATCCCACTCTTAAAAGGCAGCAAACTATCCATGGCCCATCAAATCTATGACGCTTTACTCAGCCCCAAAGACTATTCATCAACCAAACTTTGATTACTGTTGACAACATCTTCACTTTGCAGAAACATCACCCGCTCAAATACTTCGTCATCGCTGTTGAGCATTAGCTGAGTAAAGTTTCCCAATGAAACTACTCCTAACTGAGCCTGCAATCCGGGTTGCGCTTCATTGACAGCCGCCAAGACGTCCATGGCATCACTACTGGAGAAAAACATGCCAATAATTTGCTCATCTGAGTCACCAAAGGATAAGCCAATAAAATCCCCATCGCCATTCTGAATACCAAACAGGGGCACAATAGACGCCGCATTATTCGCCCCTTCCAAAAAAGCAGGGTCCAATGCCTGAGCTGCTTCCAAGTCCTCTTCCTGCGGCACAAAAACAACCTTGAGCGGATTATCCCTTTGCTCTGCAGCAGAAAGATGTATCGTCGCTAGGCTGGCAATGCCTACAACACCATTTTCTCTAAAGTCGGCGTTAGCTTGACGGACTTGCTCACCCAGTTTTTTCGCATCGTCCTCATTAAAGAACACCTGTAGCAAATCTATATCCCCGAGTCCATCGTTGGGAAGGTCAGCCCGGGTTGTGACATAACCGCCCGCACCATCGGATAGAACAAAAACCGATACTTGGCCAAATTTCTCTAATAAATCTTCCTCAGAGATTGCGATCGCGTTTTGCATAGGGAGCCCGGCAGCAAGTAAGCAACCACCGCAGAAACCCAAAAGTGCTTTGAATGCTTTCATACCTTCTCCTTAGCAGATTAAAATTTATAAATTCCTAACATAAGTTTGTAACATAAGGAGCCATCCCTAAAATCACATAGAGACATTTCCAAAACTGGCCACTAACTGCCCCCCTTGATGCCAGCAACCACCTATCAAAAGTTCCGGACGCCAAACCGGACCAAAACAGATCCGTACCCAGACCACCAGTATTACCAACTCGATAAGAACTAGCAGATACTCATCATACATAAACCTATAATCGGGATGACAGGATTCGAACCTGCGACATCCTGCTCCCAAAGCAGGCGCGCTACCAAGCTGCGCTACATCCCGTTTCAAAGAACCTGAGTCAGCTTCCCTAAAGAAGCTTCAGTGTAGCAGGTCAACAATCTAACACAACTATACCCCGTTTGCTCCCCAGGGCGATAACCCCATGAACCATGCCACCACCCACCTTTAAGTTGCGCAATTGGGCGATTGATCAGCTACCCGGCATTTCTGACCAGCAGCAGCAGCAGCTGAAGGCCCTCAATATTTCCACCACAATTGATTTGCTCAAAGTTACCCGCAGCCAGCCCGCTCGTCTGCAACTAGCCCAAAGACTCAAATCCCATATTAAACACATCAATAAATGGACAGCCCTAGCCAAACTCGCTTGTATTCCCAGCGTAGGCTGTGAATACTGTGGCCTCCTGCTCCATGCCGGCATCAGTTCCCCCCAACAGCTGTCCCTTTTACCCGTTGCCCAGCTCCATCAGCGACTCCAACGCTTACAAATAAAACTGATGCAAAGAGCCGACCTCACTCCTGACACCACCCAAGTATCCCAGTGGATTGCCGAAGCCAAACAGCTATGTAAATAGCTATTCCGGATACCAAAACATGCCTTTGATCCCTTCAGGGTCAGGCATAAAGCCTAAGTTTTTGTAAAAGTTAACAACATGGGGATCGGCAAACAGGGTGACGTTACTAATGTCCTCGCTACGAAGCTTCTTGATTAGCTGTGCCATCAAGGCTTTCCCCAAGCCTTGCCCCTGAAAACTGGGATGCACCACGACATCCCAAATAGTGGCATTAAAAGCATGATCTGACGTGGCGCGTGCGAATCCAATCAACCGTTTGCGGGCCCCTTGTTGCTCCCACATGGTCACAACCAAAAAGCTATGCTGAATAGCCTTTTTGACCTTGCGTAGGGGACGACGCGACCAACCCACGGCGTCACAAAGCTCCTCCAGCTCATAAAGATCAATATTTCGATCTGTACTGAAGGTAATACGAGCTGTTTGGTCAGAACCTGGCGCGTTTATCGCATAATCATCAGAAACAGCTTGCGTGGGCACTGATGAAGCATCGGTGGGACTAAATAAGCTTTTCCAGAAACCCATGCATACAAAACGGTTGGAAAGATAAACTCTGTCTTAACTCTAGCAGTATAGGTCTATCCTTTCCTAGGAGGGTAAAAACATTGATTGAGAATCAAATTGATTCCCAATCAAAAGTGCATAAAAAATAGCTAGCGTCCCCTGAGCAGAGTCGTTAGCATAGCCTTCCCAGAGGGAATAGAGGATGCTGGTTATGAAATTGGCTAATTCCCGAAGGAGACGCTTTGCCTGAGGCTTACCCATGCCCATGGAGCTATAGGACTCTGCTCAAGCAAACGTGTTCGTGGGACGGTTACGATTTCTCAATTGCTTACCGATTGGGAAATCGTAGGTGTTCTTGAAGGATACGTTTCTTTGGGCAGCGTTAATGTTAGATGAATTTGGGGCGACAATCGAATTGATGTCATGCCTCCTGTCGAATTGATTTTGCCGATTCGACAGGAGGCATGACATCAAACTAGCCAACCGGTATAACTGATGCAGTTTCTGAATATTTATGGCAGCCGGATTAAAGACATCAACAGTAGAGTTGCTGAAGCGCTTCAACCGAGCCTTCCCGCAGTTTTATGAGCAATTTGTCAGCAGCGAAATTCAGATACAAAACCTACGGCTTGCCTATCAGCTATACAAAACAAAGAAAGCAGTCATTGAAATTAAACAGGAAGGGAATCGCAGTGCCCTCCACTTCGCCTACCGCAATCAATCTTTTTTACTAAGTGATATTTTCGGCGTTCTGGCGGCCTATGGGCTAACCATTCACAGCCTTAGCCTCTATGGCCAGATATATCCACCCATGCTGGTGTTCGTAAAACTGGTGGTCTCCCGTGGGGGAAAAGCCCTCAGTGAAAAAACCGCTGACAATACCTGCCGCGCCATTCGAGAAGCCCTAGCCGGACGCTACGAAGTAGAGGAGATGCTGAGCGTTGAATTTAATCTCAATGCAGGCTTAGAAAAAGTTGAAACTGAGTTTTATGTAGATCCCGTGTTCCATTTACCTGCCTTACTGATCGAAGCAGATAACCAGCCGCGGCTATTTTACAAAGTCATGTATGCCATTTGGCAGGAAGATCTACTGGTGGTGAATGCTAACCTATTGGTATGGCGTGGTCGTACCCGGCTGATTTTGTATCTATTGGGACCAAACGAAAGTTTAATCCCAGAATATTTAGGCCATAAAATTGCTGAAGGCATGCGTGAGCGCTTGCTGGGTGGTATTTACTAAGTCTGCCACCGGGATCCTCTCAATGCTCCTGTCAACATCCTTTCTGTCTTAGGCTTTAGTGTCTTAGACTTTGAAACGCTCTATGGGACTGGTTCAAGATTGAATGTCGTTGTGCGAATCCTATTTTCACCATGGTGGTGACACCTGTCTTCGGAGTGCCCCATGTCTATGATTTCACTCCTAACCTATTTTCAACCTCTAACTCTCATCGTTCAGTACTGGTCTGTATCCATGGCTGGCTACTAAGTCGTGCCTACTGGCAGCCTTTAATGCAGCAGCTAACCCCAGATATTTCCTGTCTGGCCTACGACTTGCGAGGGTTTGGTGATTCTACTCAGCAGCTGTCCAATCGCTGTAATGCTTCAGAAACATCAACCTACGGTCTGACCGCCTATGCCCACGATTTAAACGCCCTGCTAGACGCCCTGGAATTAGATCAAGTATGGCTGATGGGCCATTCCCTGGGGGGCAGTATTGCGCTGTGGGCGGCCTATTTGTTTCCAGAGCGGATCAAGGGAGTAATCTGCGTAAATGCCGGGGGCGGGATATATATCCATAAAGCCTTTGAGAAGTTTCGCAGTGCCGGGCAACAAATGGTCGGGTGGCGACCCCAATGGTTACAACATCTGCCCCTTTTACCCTGGGTTTTTGCCCATATCATGGTGCGGCAAACCCTGAGCTATCGGTGGGGACAGCAGCGGTTAATCGATTTTCTTCGGGCCGATTCAGACGCAGCCACCCAGTCTTTATTGGCTTCTACCACGGAAAAAGAGGTTCACCAGCTACCGCAAATCGTTTCGCAGCTCTCACAGCCGGTCTATTTCATTACCGGAGAACAGGACACGATCATGGAACCTCGCTATGTTAAGCATCTAGCAAGTTTTCATCGATTTTTCCATCAGGGAAAACAGGCTGTGGTTGAGTTTGAACAATGTGGTCACTTTGCCATGCTGGAGCAGCCCTTGGCCCTTGAGAATCAAGTGCGTCAGTGGTTGTCCTGTGGCTAAGACAGATGGAGCCAGCCTAGTACAGGATGGAGATTTGCTCTAGGGGCAAACGGGAGTAAACACCCAGGTCCAGACTAGAGCGATGCCCTTGATCAAAGTGATCGCTGGCGGCACAGGCCACCATCGCTGCATTGTCGGTGCAAAACTTCAGGGAGGGGACATAGACGCTGATACCGTGATCGGCCGCTGTGGCTGATAGGGTATGGCGCAGGCTGCTATTGGCCGCAACGCCCCCCCCTAGGACAATAGCAGGCAAATCTTGGTCTTGGGCAGCGCGTACTGCTCGCTTAGTGAGGGCCCGCACCACGGCAGATTGAAAACTGGCAGCAATATCTGCTAGGGGCAGGGGATCCACACCATCGGCATGGAGGCGCTCCACCAGCCTTAGCACTGCCGTTTTCAAACCACTAAAGCTAGCGTCGTAGGGGTGATATCCTCCCCCTGGGAGTGAAATATTCCCCTCTGGGAGCTGAAAGGCAGTCGGATTACCCTGCTGCGCGAGCCGGTCGATGATGGGACCACCGGGATAGCCTAGCTCCAGCAGACGAGCCACTTTATCAAAAGCTTCACCGGCTGCATCATCTCGCGTTTTGCCTAAGAGGGTGTACTGCCCACAGCCATCTACTCGAATGAGACTGGTATGCCCGCCTGAAACGAGCAGGCATAAAAATGGCGGCTGCAGATCCCCATGCTCTAAATAGGCTGCGTAAATGTGTCCTTCTAGGTGGTGGGCACCCAAAAAGGGTTTTTGATGCACCATTGATAGAGTTTTACCAACGCTCATACCCACGAGTAGGGCACCCACCAGTCCCGGTGCGCAGGTGGTGGCCACCGCGTCGATATCGGTCCAAGTCAACTGGGACTTGAGCAGAGCCTCCTGCACCGTGTCACCAATGGTCAGAAGATGTTCGCGGGAGGCTAGCTCGGGGACCACACCCCCATACCGGCTGTGTAAATCAATTTGGGAGGCCACTACGCTACTGAGCACCTGACGATGGCACACTACGGCCGCAGCAGTTTCATCACAGCTAGTTTCAATTGCTAAAATCGTTGCCATGGGTTGATTGTGTCAACATGTAAAGTCTTGTGAGCAATTCCCCTGCCAGGGTTTGACGGAAAGGTATGATCCCTGAGAGTCAGGTAGATCCTTAATTTAGTCCACGTTGGCTGGGTTTAAACGCTGGTTGGGTTTGAACACTACATTGGACCATTGGTAAGCACCCGTTTTAGTTATTGGCTATTCAGGGCACTGTTATCGCTGGTTATCTAAGTTAAGAGATTTTTCTGAATTTATTTTTCTACGTTGCTGATGCTTGGGGAGATTCAATCTAGGACACTCTAATCCATAGGGTTTATATCAGGTTGGGCAATTTGCCTACTCAGTAACGGTAATTTTTGTCTTTTGTAAACCACAAAGGAAACATTCTATGCGACGGTTGTTTGCTCTGGCTCTAGTAATCTGCCTCTGGTTTGGCTATGCGGCACCCGCTTCTGCCAGCTTGGCTGGAGACAATGTGGCTGGTTTGACCCCCTGTGGCGAATCGGCTGCGTTCCAACAACGTGCCTCTGCGGCCAAAACAGACGGTGCTAAAGCACGTTTTGACTTTTATGCTAATTCCAGCTTGCTCTGTGGCGAAGAAGGTCTACCCCATTTGGTGGTAGATGGTGATTTGGCACACCTGGGTGAGTTTGTAATTCCTGGCATCCTGTTTTTGTACATTGCTGGTTGGATTGGCTGGGCAGGCCGCTCTTATTTGATAGAGTCCCGCTCTTCCAAAAATCCTGAGGAAATGGAGATTATCATCAATACTGGCTTGGCGATAAAGTCTTCCTTGGCTGGTGCCGCTTGGCCCTTGGCTGCATTCAAAGACATGGCATCTGGGGCAATGTTTGCGAAGGATGATGAGATTACTATCTCACCTCGTTAGGCAATGCTGCTTATTAGTAGGGCTTAGGCTCGATATGTCGAATCGATATGCCTGAGCCACACTGAGTTTTTAGTCTTTTTCCAGACGTTTTGTATTCAGGATACTTTCCCATGCCCGAAGGCTTATTAAAATATCTTTCTACTGCTCCCGTAGTAGCTTCGATTTGGATGCTGATTACCGCTGGCATTCTGATTGAGTTTAATCGTTTCTTTCCTGACTTGTTGCTGCATCCTTAGGTTTAGGAGCTGTTTGGTGCTGCCTTTCCAAGGTTTCCTTGCCGAATGCAGTTAATCCGCAGTTAATTCTAAGGCAAGCGGTTGAGAATACTGTTGAGAAAAAAGAACCCCCCACTGAGTTATCGAAATCAGTGGGGGGTTCTTTTAGCTTTTGGGATATTAGCTGCCTGTTTTTTCGTTGAGAGACCAGTGATATTCCACCGCCAGGTCGGAAACTTTACAGCTTGCTTCCAGCTGTTTTTGCTGGGACATGGCTTTACGCAGGGTAATAATCAATTCGTTCAGCTGTTCCTTTTGTGGGGAGTGTTGATAGATGGCGGCTGCAGTCTCACGTTCTAGGAGCCGTAGTAAAAGCTCGTAGTGAATATGGGATGGTAGGGGAATAGGACGATCCATAGTCAAAAAGTCAGAGTAAGGAACCTGAAACTGGTAGAGAATGAATGACCTATATAGGCCTAGGCCATGAGTCGTTCAATGGCCGCACCGGGATCGGGCTGCCTCATCAGCGACTCACCCACCAAAATAGCTTGGGCTCCGGCCTGGGCAACCTGGGCAACGTCATCTGGTTGATGAATCCCAGACTCACTGACAAATGTAAGCCCATCGGCCCTTGGATGGGCTAAGGCCTGGGCCAATAGACTGCGGGTAGTATCTAAACTGACGGAGAAGTCTTCAAGGTTGCGGTTATTTACACCCAATACTTGAATATTCTCGATATTCAGCACCCGGTCTAGTTCTTCAGCCGTATGGACCTCTACCAGGGCGGTCATGCCTAAAGCTTTGGCTATACGAGTAAAGTAGCTCAAGTCTTTGTCTGGCAAAATGGCTGCAATCAGTAGGATGGCGTCGGCTCCATGGATGCGGGCTAGGTAGATCTGATAGGGATAGATAATAAATTCTTTGCAGAGGAGGGGGAGTTTGACTGCCTGACGAATCTGAGCCAGGTAGTCAAAGCTACCTTGGAAGAATTCTGCGTCGGTGAGCACCGATAGACAGGTGGCACCACCTTGTTCGTAGGCGGTTGCGATCGCAACCGGATCAAAGTCCTCCCGAATCACCCCTTGACTGGGAGAGGCCTTTTTAACCTCGGCAATCACCGCTGGGGTTGTCTTACCCTGGCGCAGAGCCGCCGCAAAGTCTAAGGGGGGAGGCGCCGTCAGCACCTGCCGCTGCAACGCCGCTAGGGGAGTCTTTTCCCGGAGTCGGTCCACTTCAGCTTCCTTGTGCCAAACAATCTTTTCCAGAATATTGTTCGGTTCACTATCCGGTATCTTTACCTGGTAGCGCAGGGTATCGACAAATACGGTGGGATTGGGGGAGCGGCGTCTAATTTTCATGTCGTCACCTCGGCCCGCTTAAAGGCTTCATCCAGCACCTCAGACAGGGTGGGATGGGTGTGGACAATAAAGGACAGGGCTTGGACCGTTTGCCCTTGGGCAATGGCGTTAGCCACCTCTTGGATCAGATCTGCCGCATGGATGCCGATGATGTGGGTGCCCAGAATTTCCCCCGTATCCTTGCGATAGATCACCTTAGCCAATCCATCGGACTCATTTTCCGCCAGGGCTTTGGAATTGGCCTTAAAGTAGCTCCGCACTGAGCCTATTTTGAAGCCTTCTGCCTCCGCCAGTTCCTGGGCAGCAGGCTCTGTCATGCCCACAAAGCTGACCTCTGGATGGGTAAACGCTGCCGCCGGAATACTGCGGTAATCAATGGTGCGATGATGATCCAAAATATTTTCAACGGCCACCACCCCTTGGGCAGACGCCGCATGGGCCAACATCATCTTGCCCGTGGCATCGCCAATGGCCCACAGATGGGGGATCGGCTCACCGTCTCGCAGCACTTCCAGCCGGTCGTTGACGGGGATAAATCCTCGGCGGTCAGTCTCAATCGCCAGACTTTCCAACCCTATATTTTTGGTGGCTGGAATCCGTCCGGTGGCCACCAGGCAAGCATCCACCTCTAGAACTTCAACAATTTCCTGAGTTTTTAGATCTGCTAGCTCAATCTTGACCGGGGAGCCAGGGGTAACCGTCTTGGCAATCACCCCCACATGGGTGTCAATGTCACGGGGATCGATCAGGACCCGCTTAGCAATTTTTGCAATGTCTGGGTCAAAGGTGGGCATCAGCTGGGGCAGCGCTTCAATTATGCTGACCTCACAACCTAGGGCGGTATAGACATCGGAGAATTCCAAGCCGATATAGCCACTACCGATGATGGCTACCCATGGGGGTAACCAGTCAAGTTTGATCGCTTCATCGCTGGTGAATACGGTTTTTCCATCGGTTTCAATGCCCGGTGGCACAAAGGGAATCGAGCCCGGCGACAGCATAATATCTTTGGCAGTGTAGGTCTTATCACCGTCGGCCGTGGTCACCGTTACCTTTTGGGCACCGGCCAGTTTCCCCCAACCGCGCAGGGTATCCACCCCTAGGCGAGTGAGGCTGTTGGTGAGATCACCCTGAATTTTGCTAACTAAATTGCCCGCATGGTCGGCAATGGCTGAGCGATCGAACTGCACATCCCCCACTTGAATCCCAAAGGACTGGAGGTGGTGGCGATCCCTTAGTTCTCGCACGCGGCCGGATGCTGCTAGGAGAGCCTTAGATGGAATACATCCTCGATTGACACAGGTGCCCCCCATGTCCGCTGCCTCAATAATGGCGGTCTTCAGGCCACTTTTCACAGCATGCAATGCAGCCCCATGGCCACCTACACCGGCACCCACAATGATTAGGTCGTAATCAAAGGATGAACTCACAACGATCTCCTGTTTTCAGCACATTAGCGATGCCCTTAGCTACCGTTTGAGCGATGCCGATTGCCTGGTGCAGAGGACGGCATGGGTAACATAGGGGCAAAATCCATTCTCAACCAGATTGTGGATATTAGACAACTTGATATTGAGCAATTATTTTCAAATTTGTTAGATTCAAGACTTGTCCCATTCCCTGTAGAAAAATTTATCTGGATAGGGCTGGTTCCTCAGGAATGATGCTCTTGATAAAAGTCGTTCAGTTTTTTAGGTTTTTCTGAACTTGGAACATCTTGGCTAGGGTTAGGTTCACAACTCCCATTACTACGAGCTTCTAATGTGGTTGCCATATTAGAAGCCGACTAGCGAGGCAAGATTATGGATAAACGTCACGTAAGACAGGCTGCTGCGGATGATTTTATGCAGTCCCTAGAGCATCTGGATGAGCTGTTGGGAGGGACAATGGAGACTGTGCTTCTAACCGAGGAAGCCCAGCCATCTGCAACGGATCGGACTCAGACGTCGTCCGTAAAGACATCTCACCCTAAACCAACGCTCAAAAAGACTTCGGCCGAGCGTTAGCCTGCCCGCCGCTGCCGCTTGGCTTCATAGAGAAGGAGGGCGGTGGCGATCGCAACGTTCAAAGATTCCACCCCAGCCGCCAGCGGAATTTTGACCCGATGGGTAGCCAATTCCAGGGCAGGGCCCGATAGCCCTGCCCCCTCATTACCCATTAAAAACACCGTCGGCCGGCACAGGTCCAACTCCCAATAGTCGATGGAGGCCGTTGGTGTGGTGGCCACCAGCTGCACATCTAGGGAGCCTAGGGGCTCTAAGCTAGAAACCGTCTGGAGCGATGTGCGAAACCATTGCCCTGCACTGGCCCGTAGCACCTTGGGATGATCCGCATCCACGCTGTCGGCGGTGAGCCAGATGCGATCGCAATCAGCGGCAGCGGCGGTCCGAATTACCGTTCCTAAATTACCGGGGTCCTGTAATCGCTCCAACGCCACCCCCAAGGACACCGCCGTCGAGGCGGTGTCAGGCATCACTGGCTGTATCCGTTGGGCCGTTGCCACCACGCCATCAGGGCTGACCGTGGTACACATGCTACCCAACACATCGGGGCTCACCAGGTGGATGTCTGCTTCTAGACGCTGCAGTTGCCCCAACAGCTCACCGTGGTGACGGCACCAGGCTGCCGTGACCGCTACCTGGAGCAGGGGATAGCCAACGGCGCAGGCTTCCTGCAACAGGTGGGTCCCTTCTAGCAAAAATGTATTCTGACGACGACGCTCCTTTGCCTGGTGAAGCTGACGAAATTGTTTGGCTAGGGGGTTTTTCGTGCTAGTGATCGCAGCAGAGTTTTCTAACATCCAGACCTTGCTATGGGACACGGCGTCGTAGCCTACCTTATCAGCCTGCTCAGACTGTGGCCCAACCGCACTAGCAACAAAAAATCAGTATTAATAATGATTTTTTGAGCATTCGGCCAATAATCGATAAAAAAGTCTGAATAAATAAGGAAACCTGACTAATTAACAGTGTCAGTGTTGCCTATACCTACTAAACGAGCATTCTTAAAGACGCCAGGGTTCAACCCTTGGGACGTGTTTCACCATAATCGGGAGGGTATTCAAGGATGCGGAACCCGGGACTTGAACCCGGAAGTCCTTGCGAACACTAGAACCTGAATCTAGCGCGTCTACCAATTCCGCCAGTTCCGCTTAAAGCTGCGTTTACAGCCGTGATTTCTCATCCTCCAGTAATCAGGGCGATTCGTCAATCCCTAATTTTTATCAGAAATCCTAAGTCTCCGATCTTCAGCAAGATGGCCCTATCGCTGAAAGACCTAAAGAATATTAAGATGGCTTAACAAATCAATAGTTTCAGATAGAATCATCACCAATATTGACAAAACGCGTTACTGCATCAATATTGTGTTCTTGTTTGGCTGAGTCTTACTTTATTGAATTCGGAGGACATTATTATCAACACCTCACCTCAGGCTGATCAACGCTCCTCCAGTGAGTCTGCACCCATCATCGAAATCTGGGGGAAACAGCCCCTCAGCGGCCATATACCCGTTAGCGGGGCCAAAAATTCCGCCTTGGTCGTCATGGCAGGGACCATTCTCTGTTCCCAGGACTGTCGAATTCGCAACATTCCCAATTTGGTCGACATTGGCCGCATGGCTGAGGTGCTCACAGCCCTGGGCGTCAAAGTGGCCCACAACGGCCATACCCTGGATGTAGACGCCAGTGCCATCAACCATTCCCGCGCTCCCTACGAAATTGTGAGCAAACTAAGGGCCAGTTTCTTTGTGATTGGTCCCCTGTTGGCTCGCCTGGGTGTGGCCCGCGTTCCTTTACCGGGAGGCTGTGCCATTGGCGCGCGTCCCGTAGCTCTGCACATTAGGGGGCTACAGGCCCTGGGTGCCGAAGTCCATATGGATCACGGTATTGTCCATGCCTATGTGCCCGGCAGCCGGAATCGCCTCAAAGGGGGCAAAATTTATCTGGATTATCCTAGCGTTGGGGCGACTGAAACCCTGATGATGGCTGCCACCCTGGCTGAGGGTGAAACGGTGATTGAAAATGCTGCCCAGGAACCAGAAGTATTAGACTTAGCCAACTTCTGTCGAGCCATGGGGGCCCGTATTCGCGGAGCTGGCACCAACACCATCACCATTGCCGGTGTCCCTAGCCTTCATTCCACCGACTACGGCATTATTCCCGATCGCATTGAGGCTGGCACCTTCATGTTGGCTGGGGCCATGACCAAATCCCCCATCAGCCTCTCTCCGGTTATTCCAGAGCATCTGACTCCGGTGATTGCCAAGCTGGCCGAGGCGGGGACCAAAATTGAAATGGAAGGGCATAACCGCATCCGGATAGTCCCCGGTGAGCGGATTTTACCCATTGAGATTGAAACTCGTCCCCATCCAGGGTTTCCCACGGATATGCAAGCCCAGTTTATGGCCCTAACCACCCTAGCGGAAGGCAATAGCGTCATTACTGAAACGGTGTTTGAAAATCGCTTGCAGCATGTGGCTGAGTTTAACCGCATGGGGGCTGATATTCGTTTGACGGGTAATGCTGCGGTGATTCGAGGGGTGCCTATGTTGTCGGGGGCTCCGGTTACGGGCACTGACTTGCGGGCTGCTGCGGCCTTGCTGGTGGCTGGCTTAGCAGCTGAGGGCAAGACCACCCTCCATGGCCTCCACCATTTGGATCGGGGCTATGAAAATATTGAAGCTAAGCTCTCTGCAGTGGGGGCAAAGCTACGTCGGGTGCAGGATGACCAAGTCCCGGCCGATATGTCCAATCCGCAGGCCATTGTGGTTTAGGTTTGGCCCGTTACACTGGTAGCTAGCCGTAAGCTACCATGTACAGTCATAAGCCAGGGGGATGGTGTGGATAAAAAGTCTATTTTGACCGGGTTACGGGCTAACCATTTCCGCCATCCCCTAGATTTGCAGGCCACTGAGTCGCTCAAACAATTGCCCGGCTTAGGGCTGGCCATTCGGACATTGCTGCGGCCTACGGCGGAGCAATTTTTCTATCTAGAAAATATTGCCACGAGTGTTTTGGTGGGGCCTCATCAGCTACCTGCCATCTACGGACTGCTGGAGGAAGCCTGTCAGGTTTTAGACATTGAACCACCGCAGCTTTATGTAAAGCAGCACCCGGTACCCAATGCCTACACCTTTGCCATGCGGGGTAAGCAACCCTTTATTGTCGTGCATACGTCCCTGATTGAGTTCCTCAATCCCCAGGAACTGCAGGCGGTGCTGGGTCACGAACTGGGACACCTGAAGTGCGATCACGGGGTGTATCTCACCCTGGCTAATCTGATTGCCTTGGCGGCCAGTCACCTCCCCCTTGGACCAGTTTTAGCGCAAAACTTACAAAGCCAAATTCTGGAGTGGGTGCGTTGTGCTGAGTTTACTTGCGATCGCGCCGCCCTATTGGTCAGTCAAGATGCTCGGGTGGTCGCCTCGGTGCTAATGAAACTGGCGGGGGGCTCTCCCACCCTCTCCCCCCAACTCAATTTGGATGCTTTTCTGTCCCAAGCTAATGCCTACGAAGACTTGAGTCACGACCAGCTGGGCGCTTTTCTGAAGCAGATCCGGGCCCAGGAACTCACCCATCCCGTACCAGTACTGCGGGCCAAGGAAATTACCCAGTGGCATGGCACCTTGGATTATCAAAAGCTGCTAGAAACGTGCAGCATCCAGTATAATAATGATTCTACTAAGGGCGGATGGCGAAATTGGTAGACGCACCACACTCAAAATGTGGCGGCTTCGGTCGTGCGAGTTCGAGTCTCGCTCTGCCCATTCATCAAGTTCATGTATTAACCCTTGCAGGAAAGACCCTGCAAGGGTTAATTGCGTATACACTGACGAGAATTTATCCCCCTATGAGGGAAATCTAGACCAACGACAGACAACGCAATGCCTAAACAGGCACTGAGGGAAGGTTGGCTAGTACATTTCAGTTGGGCCTATCCAAGCCCAGCACCAGGGTTTACCACGTTCATCTATTAACCCATCAGGAAGAAGCTTTATTTGGAGAACTCCTGGGTGAAAATATGCGGCTTAATCCTTCAGGGCAGATCGCTGCAGATGAATGGAGACTCATAGCCACAACCCACCAGCGGGACATTGAATTCGACCAGTGGACAATCATCCCCAACGGTGTCAGGGCATTGGTCGCTGTGGTGGACAATGCCCAGCCAGCCACCTATGGCCTCTGTCAAAGCCCCCCTAAACCCCGCGCCCTCTCCTCACTGGTGGCCGGGTTTAAAGCGGCGGCGGCGAAGCGCATTAACCTGGTGCGGGGATTGCCGGGCGCTCCTGTATGGCAACGGGGCTATAAAGAACAGCAAATTAACGATCGCAAAACCCTAGAGCGCATTCGCTTGATGCTCTCCAGCCAGGCCCATTCGGCAGGATTAATTAGGGATGATGGCGAATACGACGTTAGTCAAGTAGGCCATCGGGTGGAGTAATTTCAACCCGCCCCTGGGTGAGGTCAACTACTGGCACAATGGCTTCCACAAAAGGAATCAGTACTGTGCGGGGTGGCTCCTGGGCATTGCCCGTTGGGGTTTGCGGCGTCAGGGCAACCTCCAATAAATCGTTACCCGCTCGATAAACATCTGTCACCGTGCCAATTTGCTCCCCAGTGGTCTGTAGAATGACCGCCAGTCCCATGAGATCGCCCACATGAAACTCGTCGGGTTCTAGGGGGAGGCGATGGTCAGCGGCCACGAGCAGCTTGGCGTCGCGCAGTGCTTCTGCCTGGTCACGATGGTTGATACCAGCTAGTTTGAGAATATACAGCCCCTTCCCATCCTGAAATCGTCCCTTGATCAGTTTGATGGGGTTTGGGGTAGTCGCTCCAGGCTTGAGTAACCAGCGTTCCCCAGGCTGTTCAAACCGTTCTGGAAAGTCACTGTCAGGATAGACGCGGACTTCGCCATTCAAACCGTGGGGGCCGACGATGCGGCCGATGGGGAGCCATTCGGGTTGGGAGGTTGCGGGAGCAGGCATGGGTGGGGTGGGGGTGGAGAAAGGAACAAGGGAATTAGCACAGGGCCTTTACGATCCTTGCCCGTAGACCTTCTGAGTTAAGGTGGCCAGACGACGAATTGCGATCGCAAGGCGCTCCGCCGTATCCGTCAGGCTAATCCTAAAGCACTGATGCTTATGCTCCCAGTCATCCCGCAGGCCTGGGAAAAATGGACTGCCGGGGACAATGATCACGCCATACTGTTTGAGGGCTTGGTAAAAGGTTTGATCATCCATGGGTAGGTCTTGGAGCCAGAGCCAGGCAAAAATTGAACCTTCGGCCCGGTGCAGATACCAGGGCACATCGGGCATGGTTTCATCCAGGGTGGCTTCGATGACCGCAAATTTTTGCCGATAGTGGGGCCGAATCACGGCTTGAGAAATCTCCCCTAGGGCCCCAGAAGCGATGGCCTTAGCCGCAATCGCCTGACCATAGCGGGAGGAGTGAATACACAGGTTAGTCTGGAATGATTCCAACACCCGAATGATGGCGGCATCGCCCAGGGCAATGCCCACTCGCTCACCGGGTAACCCCGCTTTAGAAAGGCTCATGCCATGGACCACATTGGGGGTCAACACGGGGGTCATTTCAGTAAAGTTGAGGGCCGGGAACGGTGGAGCATAGGCCGAGTCAATAAAAACAGGGACGTTAGCTGCCAGACTAGTAATCCGTTTGACCTCTGAGTCAGTGAGGACATTGCCCGTGGGATTACAAGGCCGAGAAAATAGGACAAACCCAGTTTGCTCAGTGATGGCCAGTTGGCTAAAGTCCGGTCGGTACTTAAATCGGTGGGCGGCTGCATCCACATCTAGGGTGGGCTGATAGGCTCGCAACGCTTCAGGGTAAAGGGACACCCCGCCATAGCCGGTGTAGTCGGGGCTCAGGGGCAAAATTATTTCCTTGAGCTGGCCTGCGGTGGTATAGCCACCAAAGGCATTGGCAGCCAAAAAATAGAGGGACTGACTGCCCGGCGTGATCAAAATATTTTCGGCCTGAAGACTGAGACCATAGCGTTGATTAAAGTCGACCCTAATGGCTTCAATCAACGGTTCATAGCCCCGGCTAGAGCCATAGCGGCAGACCACTTCGCCATAGTCTGAGCTGGCCAGTAGCTCAGCGGTACAGTCCCGCCATAGCTGTTCCACCTCCGGCAAAATCACCGGATTCCCGGCACTGAGGTTAATAAAGTCTGCCGACTGCCCCGACTGTAGGGTTTCGATAATATCTTTCATGATTGCCCGCACCCCCGTGAGGTGGGACATCTGTTGACCAAATTGGGTAAGGGCTGGGGTCATGAAACAATGCCTATGGGGCTAACTGAACGGCTCAACCTGAACGGCTCAAAGGCAACTCAACGGTTGGTCCTATCCATTGCAGAACTAAGCTTCAAGCCTGGTTTACTATATCGTAGCCCTTGGTTGAAAGCCTGTTGGCATGGATCCAGACCGATCCAGACCATGGCACAACTGGGTAAGTTATCAGCCCCACCTAAATGGCTGGGCGATTGGGGAAGCGGCTGAAACGAGAGATCAGAAAGTTCAGGATACGATAGATGCAGAACCGTTCTTAAAACTTCCATTTGCACCATTGCGCCTATTTTTAACAGCGATCGCAGGGTGTCTGACCACGTCAATCCGCTTTGTCAATCCGCTTTATTGTTCATCTGACCGTGCATGAGTCCCCCCTGGCAACTCGACTTCTACCGCCGTCCATTAAAAAACACCGATGCCCATTCCCTATGGGAATTACTGCTGTGTACCCCTGACATGGACTTCAGCTATGCAGAAACCTGCCCCCAACCCAAGGCTGATGCCATGTGGTTACGGCATCAGCTAAAGCAGGCCATCCATCGAGCGGGCTACCGTCCCAACGCATTGCATGTATTCCGCCCCCAGACGCAGACCTTAGGGGAGGTGGCCTGTCGAGAATTGGATATTCCCGTGGTGCCCAAACGCGATGTGGCCACCCTCAAACAATGGCTACGGCAGCGGGCAGCTTGGTATCCCAATCTGAAAACCTACACCGGGGAAACCTACTCTCCCTTTGCCATTGAGCGTTCCACACCCATACCGCTGCCGGATAATTTGTGGGGTGAAACCTGGCGGTTTGCGGGGCTATCCAATGCCGACTTGCTACGGTTTCAATATGAATCCATTCCCATTCGTTCGGTGCCAAAGGAGCTGTTGCCGTTGGAAATCGGCCTGGCGAGCACGGTGTTGATTCCGGGGGTGGTGATTGATGGCGGTCGACGGGCCATGGGCCTAGCCCAGTGGTTAGCATCGGAACAGCCTGCCTTTTTGAAATACATGGCGGGTCAGCCTGATGGGTTAATTTTGGAAGCGGGACTTTGCGATCGCTTCGTCCTCACCACCTTTGAAGATGCCGATGTACGCGTTGCCGCCCATGTCTTTGAGCAGCGAAAGGCTACGGCAAAAGGACTCCATTTTTTGCTCATCCGGCCTGACGATTCAGGCATGACCTACAGCGGCCTATGGCTGCTACAAGAGTCGCCCGATACCCAGATAGGCTAGCCTTTATACAGCAGCATGCTCACAATAAATTCTGTACCAACCCAAAAATACCTTGGGGTAAAGGCATCCAGACAGGCATTGATATCAGCAACCCCAAATAGATCCGCGCCATCAAATTATTCTTTGCCTGGATCAGCCCCATCACCAGCAGCAAAGCGGCAAATCCTAACACTGGAATGACTGTATAGGTTGTCAGCACAAAGGCTAAAAGCAGCCAATCCCGCTTTTGATAAAGCCAGCGCGGTACCGTTAGCAGAAAGCTAGCTGCCACCAGACCTTCAATCAAAATTGTCCAATAGGACAGCACAATACCGGCAACTGCCATCCGGGGCGTTGTGGTTAATTGCTGCGGATCTAAAACAGCCGCTGATGACTGCGTGGTTTCAAAAATCTGACGATTCTCAGCCAGGGTGGCCAAATCCAGCCCACCAAACAGGACTGCCCCCATGGCTAACCGGCTATCTAGCAAAAAGGTCAGATGCAAAAACGAGCCGTCTAAATATTCCCCACCCAGAAACTTCCACAGGGTGGCAAAAAGAAAGCACAGACCAATCAGCCAGCGGGCATTCCACCGCAGTACTTGCCGAGGCGTCTGGCTCCAAACTGCGATCGCACATACCAACACCCAATAGGTATACATATACTCATGGTTCACCAGACTAGACCAGTGCCATAGGTTATGCACCAGCAGGCACAGGCTCATCGCCAACCAAGCCCAGCGATGCCGCACCAGCGGAGAGTAAACCAGCATCGTCAGGGCCAGCACCTTCTCCGGCAACATGGTCCAGACCCAATCGTCAATCCCATGGAGCAGCAGCAAAATTGTCGTCAGCCTCAATACCAAAAGGTATAAAGGTGGCTGCATCAAATTCGTCAGCCAGATATTCCATTGCTTGATTAGATTCCTCATGGCTGAACCCTAACCGCTTCAGTAAGAGGCTCATAGGCAATGGATTCACCGTCATATACCAGTCGCCACGGCTGTAGCTGAAGTTCTGACTCACAGTTGGCTGCGCGACTCGCCCCGTGAAGTTCAGCGATGGGACTTTGAGAATCCGCTGAGAGCAGCTGCTGACCTAGACGACGCAGTTCAGCCTCAGTGGGAAAGGTGCTGACATGGGTGTAGACATCGTCACTAAGTACTTCAGGGAAATCCGCCACCATGTTTAGCAAGCTAAAATCCCAGGTCTGGCTGCAGTCCATCAGCTGAGTAGTCACCACCCGCCGTTCATCTCGATCAATGGAAGCAAACATGCCAAAACCACCCCCATGCCAAGGACTTAGGCCAGCGGTATGGACCAAAATAATCTGTCTGAGGGCAACAGTAGTCAGCAGCAGGGGAATGAACCCTGTTTTGAGAAATTTCTGTAGAGACTGTTTGAGGATCATTGGACGGTGGGCACTAACGACGCAGCCAATTTAGCAAGCCTACCGTAGCAGCAATTACCGCCGCTAGGTAAAACACATCCGTACCAGCACTGGCCCACACGGGACCAAAAATAAACGGTGAGATAAACTGCCCGAGGGAGGCACAGCCTGTCCCAATGGCCAATAAGCCAGACCGTTGAGAGTCGGGGGATAGCTCCGCCAGGGCACTGTAGAAGTTGGGCATGACCAGCCCAAAGCCTAGGCCGAAGAGCAGTCCCGCCAGCAACATGAGCAATGGGGACAGCACATTGGGAATGGTGGCTAGGGAAATGGCCATGAGCAGGAAACCGGTTGCGATCGCACCCCCAGCCCCCAACCGTTTCGAAACCTTAGCCGCTCCCACCGCAGCAATCACCGCTGCCCCCACCGAGCGAGCCGCCAAAACAAATCCATTCAGCAGGGACGAAGCATCAATCGCCTGCTTCAGATATAGCGGCGCATAAACCACCACCACATAAAAAATCGCTGACGCCGTAGCCAACGCCAACAAAAGCAATAACACCCTACTCTGCCGAATAATCGTCCCAATGCCCTGGGCCTGGGGTAAGGATGCAGCGCGGCGTCGCCCCCGGGGCAAAATCCACAGACTAGCTAAGGCTGCCGGTAGCCCCAGCCCATAGAGCACAAACGCCCAGCGCCAATGATATAACCCCAGCCAGCCACCTAAAATCGGAAAAATCACCGTAGCAGTCGCCAGGGCACTGGTGGCATAGCCCATCATCCGAGTCCGAGCTTCACCATCATACAAATTGCTCAAAATACCAATGCTGCCAGCACCAATCCCGCCACTGGCCATACCGACTAAGGCCCGGGATAGCAAAATGCCCCAAAACCCATGGGCCATAGCCCCCAAACTGCCAAAAATTCCATAGCCCAATAGGCCATATGTCAAAATGCGAACGCTGCCTAAACGACTGGCCATCAGACCAAACACAAGGCTGGCCAAGGCGGTGGTTAGGGTATGGGCACTCACCAACACCCCAGCCCAACGGCTGCTCAAACCAAACTGTTCCACAATATCTGGGAAAACGGGCGCAACCACGGCTCCGGCGGCACTGGATAAACAGCCTGCCAACATGAGTACAGCGAGCACCTGCCAGGGAGGACGCGACGGCAATGACGGTAACCGCTCTAGCCTAGCGGTAACCGGTTTTTCATAAACGGTGGTCATAGGGGGCAACACAGCAACACTTGAAAGGAACACACCTCAGGAGGGCAATGGTTCGCGACAAGTTAATAGATGTTAACATTACCCATAACTAGTTACTGAGGTAGGGCATAAGCAAAAACTTATACCTGCCCAGTTGGCGTTGTTACGTGCATATATCTACCGACGTTCCATTGGTGTTCGAGGCGGCTGATTATGTTGTAGCCGACTGTTCGAATGTCCTGACCGGAATTCATTGACAGTTCGTGAAGCGGCACTGGAGCGTTTCAGTATCCAGTTAACTAACGTCATACTGCCGACACCATGGCATCCCTATGACATCCGATTAGAGCCAAAAAAATGAGCTTATTGGGCCATTACTCAGTAAAAATCAAGCTAAGTCTCTTAGAGTGGAAAAACTTTGTTCCTAACTAACCTCAATCCTTATTTCTAGCCCTAGACGATGGAATCATCTGCTGTTCTGAAAGGTCAACCCATATACCGGCGTGCCCGTGCTGTTGGTATCAATCCCAACTACTGGTATCCAGTTTTTTGGGCTGACCAGCTCAAGCCAGGGGATATTGTTTCTGTTCAAGTGTGGGAATCGTCCTTAGCGGTTTATCGCGATGCCCATGGAACCGTTAATGCCCTAGCCGATGCTTGCCCCCATAAGGGAGTGGAGTTACATCGGGGAGAGGTGCAAGGGAACAACTTGGTCTGCCCCTACCATGGCTGGGAGTTTAATGGCGAGGGTCAATGCGTTAGTATTCCTTATTTTCCCAAGGATCAAAAATTACCCTGTGCCCAGGCCCGTAGCTATCCGACTCAAGAAGCCTATGGCATAGTCTGGGTCTTTCCCGGAGAGCCAGACCTGGCCGATGTACAACCTTTGCCAGAGGTGCCCGAATATGGTCAGCCAGGCTGGTTTATGGTCCGGATTCCAGGCCATTTCCAGGCCCACTTTTCCATCTGTAATGAGAATACAATGGATGTATTCCATGGCTTTTTGCATAAAGAGCTCCAGGGGTGGTACGACCCTAAACTTTTGGACCTCAAGCAAGATGAACAGGGGGTGACCGCCGATTATCAGGTGTCCTACGAGGGCTTTTTAAGTAAGCTCCTAGGTCTGGGTGCCAAGGGCAGCGATAGCACTACCCGTACCGTTTCCATTAACTACCGCTATCCCCATTACGCCACGGCCCTAGAGTCCGTGTCTTCGCTCTATCTCATGCGTTTACCCATGGGACCCACCGAAACAAAATCTTTTTCCTTGATGTTTCTCAAGCTGCCACTCCCCCAGTGGCTGTTGAGTGGGCCTTTGGCAAGGGGACTGGAAAAAGTCATTTTGAATAGTATTTTTCTCAAGTTTCTACATCAAGACGTAGAGATGATGGAAAGCGAGCAACGTAATTACTCCATCGATCCGCAACGTAACTACGTCGAAGTCAATCCGGCAATTATTGCCCTTCAGCGAGTGATTGTCGGACAATACGAGCGATTAGAAGTGTCCCATTCGTCTGCTTTGAAAGTAGCGAAAGAGTCTTCTATCCCACCACCCCAGGAGGTTAGTAACGGTATGCTTGTGTGAATCGCCCGCTTGGGGATACCCAAGCCCCCATTGCCAAGGCCCTCTATAAATGGGTATTGGCTGCTGGGCTAAGCCTTGGTTGATTGATATGCTCAATGTAGGTGATGAGGAGTAAATTGTGGAAGTCGTTAATGACTACGTGCAGCGTTTGCATTAGACCTCTTGCATAATAGTTTCTATGGTAGATTTTTAGGTTTTGGTTCATTGCTTTACACCTAGGCAGATGAACTACGAAGCCACCCAAACCCTTAGCAATTCAAAGTTTAAGCGTCGATTC